>JBDSEC010000095.1:0-4540 GCA_039920205.1 Pyrinomonadaceae bacterium | reverse complement strand
TGTTCCCGTTCCATACCTGGTTGCCCGATGCCCATACCGAAGCTCCGACCGCCGGTTCGGTCATCTTGGCCGGTGTGTTGCTAAAGATGGGTACTTACGGTTTGATGCGGTTCAATCTACCGCTCTTCCCCGAGGCCGCGCGAAAGTACGCCATCATCTTTATCGTGCTGGCGATCATTGGAATTATCTATGGCGCACTGGTGGCGATGGTCCAGCCGGATGTGAAGCGATTGGTCGCCTATTCGTCCGTCAGCCACATGGGTTTTGTCGTGCTCGGCATCTTCTCGTTTACCGAGATGGGCATGCAGGGCGCGCTTTACCAAATGCTGAACCACGGGGTTTCTACCGGTGCGTTGTTCTTGATCGTAGGCATGATCTACGAACGCCGGCATACGCGCATGATCTCGGAGTTCGGTGGATTGTCAACGCCGATGCCCTGGTTTTCGACCAGCTTTGTGATCGCTTCCCTTTCGTCGATCGGATTGCCGTTCCTGAATGGCTTCGTGGGCGAGTTCTTGATCATGATCGGAACTTGGACGTCAACGGCCGTCAGCCGTCCGTATGTGGCAACCGCATTGGCCGCGACCGGAGTGATCTGGGCGGCGATCTATATGCTTTGGATGCTGCAGCGGGTCGTGTTTGGCAAGATCACTAATCCGAAGAATCGGCATTTACCGGATCTGAACGCGCGTGAGGTGGGGTTGTTGATCCCCTTGCTGGTTTTGATGCTGGTCATGGGCGTCTATCCGCGGCCTTTCCTGGATCGAGCCAAGTCAAGCATCAACGTGGTGCGGAACTTGGTGGTTAAGCCGGAAACGCCGGCCGTAGTGGCAGAGGGCCAGCCGAAGCACTAATTTTTTCCAGCCGTCGATACGGATCGGCGACGACACTTTATGAATTTTCTTGGCTTACAAACACTGACCGCTGACGTCAACCTGGCGCTGATCCTGCCCGAGATAATAGTTGGGGTAGTCGCGGTCGTGGTGATGCTGGTCGATGCGCGGTTCAAGAAAGCCCAGCAGTGGGTCACCGGTGGTATATCGCTGTTCGGATTGCTGGCCGCGGCCATTGCCTCGATCTGGATCTGGCAGAACGCGGCAAACCTCGGCACGGCGAATTTCCACGGCATGATCGTGTTGGACGACCTGCGGATGGTCTTCACGTTGATCGCGCTGTTGGTCGCGGCCCTGACCATTCTGATCTCCGTATTTTGGACCGAGGGTGAAAACCTTCCCGCGGGCGAGTTTCACAGCCTACTGTTGTTTGCCACTTCCGGCATGATGCTGATGGCGTCCGGCAATGACCTGGTGATCATTTTCCTCGGCATCGAGATCCTTTCCATTGCCACCTATGTTTTGGCGGGTTTCCGCCGCACCGATCTGCGTTCGAACGAGTCCTCATTGAAATATTTCATTCTGGGATCTTTTTCGTCGGCATTTCTACTTTACGGAATTTCGCTAGTATACGGCGGCACGGCGACGACGACGGGTCTGCCGGGTACGACGAACATATCCGAGATCGCCGCCCGCATGGGTCAGGCCGATCCGCTTTACCCCGCACTGCTTTTCGCCGGCGTGGCGATGTTGATCGTGGGGTTTGGTTTTAAGATCGCCTTAGCTCCCTTCCATGTGTGGACGCCAGACGTTTACGAAGGCGCTCCTACGCCCGTAACGGCCTTTATGGCGGCGGGGCCTAAGGCCGCCGGATTTGCCTCGTTCCTGCGCGTGATGGTCTTTGGCTTCCCGATCGTGGCGGCGGTTAGCAGCGTGCCGGGCCAAGTTCATGAGGCTTGGCTTACCACTATTTCAGTATTGGCCGTACTGACGATGTGCATCGGCAACATTGCTGCCATTGCGCAGAGCAATGTTAAACGGATGCTGGCCTATTCGTCGATCGCGCATGCGGGCTACGCGATGCTTGGCTTTGTCGCGGCCGGAGCGGCCACGGACGAGGCCCAACGCAACGCTGCGTTGGCCGCCACGGCGTTTTATCTGTTGACCTACGCGGTGATGAATTTGGGCGCTTTCGCGATCGTCACGCTGGTCGCACAAAAGGGAGACCGTCGAACCGAATTCGACGATTACAACGGCATCGGTTTTCGCGCGCCGGTATTGGCTTTCACGCTGTCACTTTTCATGTTGAGCCTGTTCGGCATGCCGCCCACGGGCGGATTCACCGGCAAACTGATGATCTTTTCGGTGGCGATCCAGGCCGGTTACACGAAACTCGTGATCATCGCGGTGCTCAACGCGGCGCTTTCCGCCTATTACTACTTGCGTTTGATCGTCGTGATGTTCTTCCGGGAACCGTCGGAAAGCTGGATCGCGCCGATAGCCACCCGCGCGATGGCCGTCGTCTTGGTTATTACCGTGATTGGTATCTTTTATTTGGGTTTGTTCCCGGGCCGTATACTCGATGTATTTCAGAAGCCTGCGGGAACGACGGCGCTGGGCCGAAGCCGTTAAGCTATCGCTGATTTTTGTTCTTTTCCAGGAGGATCCGGCCGCCAAAGCCGGATTTTTTTCTGCCTCAACGGTTGATAAACTGAACGCCCATTTTCGGAACTTGTGCGGTTAGGAACGCGCATTGCGTCGAGCTTTGTGCCGCGACGATTCGCGGACACCGGTTCACATCGGTACTTGGTAGATTTTCAACGCGACTTTTGAACGCTCTATTTGCTACAATCGGCGGGTTTGCCGTACGTTTACGACCAGGATCCGGGTATTGACCGCATGATGGAAGAGTTAAATTTTAACGACGGTTTGCCGCTCGATGCGGCACAGCCATTGCCCTTTCCGTTCAATCAACGCAGCTATTGCCGGTACGAGCCGATCGAAAAGCGTATTGAAAGCGCACGGGTATTGATCGTTAACGATCTTTTACGCGAAGAAGGAGACCTTTCCGAGGTTGCCTTGCGTGAATGGGGAAAGTCTGCAGGCACGCACCTGGCGCGCGAACGGCAGATCTCAGGCATGGCCCTTGAGAATATTGCTCGCAATGTCTCACGTCTGGTCGTCAAGCCGGATACGCATTTGGTCCACCTTTCTGAAGTGACCGACGCCGCGCGTGAGTTCGAGCCGGATGCCGTCGTGATGAGCGGCACGCTGCGCGACTTCGATTACTACAACCCCGAGCATCTGGATGAGTTTTCGACGTTCATCCACTCTACCAAGATCCCGGTTTTGGGTATCTGTGGGGCTCATCAATTGATCGCGCAAAGCTTTGGCGCCAAGATCGTTACTTTGGACAATCAGGAACCGAACACCCGCCGCGATGGGCGTCAGGTTGAGTATCAGTACCGCTTTATCCGCATTACTGCACCGGAAGATCCCATATTTGAGGGGGTTAACGACACCACGTCAGGGATCTGGCAGGATTACACGACCGAAGCCAACATTCTGCGAGTTTGGCAGAATCACGGGCTACAGATCGACCGCATTCCGGAAGGGTTCAAGTTGTTGGCCACGGCCTACCTTTGCCGCAACCAAATGATGGTCAAACGCAGCGAAGGGCAGCTGATCTACACCGTTCAGTTCCATTTGGAGAAATCGTTTGAGGATTGGAACAAAAACCGCACTCGTTGGGAGCACCATAATGAATCACGCGACGGTCGGATCATTTTCGAGAATTTCCTCCGCGAAGCGTTGAATCATCGCGGCGGGAACTAAACAGAGTTTCAGAATGAAACCGTTGGGAGCGCGAAACGTTGCGAGACGTTTCGCGCTTTTTTTGTTGTCGACGTGCAGCGCAATGCGTGTCACCGCGCCGCGTTAGCGACGTGGATAAGTTGCCACCAGCTTCAGCTGGTGGGACGCATCAAGACGATCCGGCTTTAGCCGAATTCTGCAAAATGCTTTTCCGCTCTGCTTTACCCCACAATTGGATTTCAATTTGGCCCCTCCTAGTAAAACAATGGCTAAAGCCAAAAGGAAAAAACGTTTAAAACAATTCGGCTAAAGCCGGTTGTGTTCTGGCCTACCCACTGGCTGAAGCCAGTGGCAACTTATCCACGTCGCTACCGCGACGTGGCCCTATCTCATAGGTGTTTGGAATTTCTATAATCATGCCAACACCAGAAGTGGAAGGGGTACTGCTGAATGGGCATGATTTTCTAGAACCCATCCCTTTCGCTTCCGGTTCTGACCGGGCCGGCGAACGCCTTTTCTTCCCTAACCCCAACCCCCAAACCCCGGGGGGCTCCGCCCCTCTGGCACGCATCGTGCATTACATATTATCGGCAAGCATGGATAAGACATCATGACCCGCCGCCATCACTTCTCTGAGCGCCGCCAGCCGCTGCGCCAGCTACCTACCGTGCGATCCATCAGTGTTCTTTCCCTAATATGAACCCGGTCTCCACAGACCGGGTTCTCCCGCGTTTAGTGACGTTATTTGGTGCCAGTATTTGGCGTTGGTCGCTGGCATTGACCAATGCGCGCTGGTTTTAAGAATGAATTAGGTTTGAAAGCCAAGGTATGAAGTAACTTAATTTTGTGTGGAATCTTGCTCGACATGCCAAAACAGGCCGGTTTTTCAGGTG
>JBDSEC010000094.1:0-4142 GCA_039920205.1 Pyrinomonadaceae bacterium | reverse complement strand
GAGTTCGCCACAAAATCTTGGTCCGGCCCCGGCAGGTTGCGTTTCTTATATAGAGCGTCCAGATCAGTCAGCGAATTCCCCTCGGCAAACTTCGGGAACCAGGGATCGTCCAGCATTACTATGTCGTAGGCGCCGGTCTTCGCCTGCATCGCGACCAATTCCTTCTCGAAGAGGTTGGCGTAGGGCAATTCGACAATATTGATGTGTACACCGGTCAGCTGCTCGTAATCCTTGGCCGCTTGTTTTAGTGCATCACCTTCAACCCCTGAGTTGATCGCCATCGTCAACTGTTTACCACCCGAGGAACCGCGACGGCAACCCGGCAAAAGGCCGCAACCGACGATTAACGCAGCAAAAATTAGCAGCGAATAAATTTGTTTTTTCATGGCACAACAGAAGCTTTCACACGGACAGGTTTTCCACAATTTTTCCACAGGACTTATATCATCGACAGCGGAAATTTTGTACTTCTGCGTTAACGCTTTAGCTATGCATTCGTAACTGTTGCGGACGTAACGGGTTACCGAGAACACGAGAATTTTCACAGTTTTTCCACAGATTTTTGTCCACATGTGGAAAACTTTCCGAAATCGGCAAATCACAATATATGGTAGTGGCTGTACTCAACTTATACCATATGTTGGGCGAACTAAAGGCCGACACTTTGGTGAAAATACCTCTTGACAGAAACGAAAACCAGGCGTACTCTCGCCTTCCTGTCGCGGTTCTTACGGGAGCCGAGACCGACGAAAGAGAAGGCGAACGCGGTGGTGACATCGAGTTTGAAAGCAGCGGCAGCGGATAAAGTCGCAGCTGAAGGTTAGCTTTCGTCGAGGCCGAAAGGCCTGCCAAAACCGGGCAGCAATGCCGGGTTGGTTCGGGGGGATAAAAACCGTCGAACAGAAAGAAGGGTTGATCGCCTTCTGGATGGCAAAAGCCGCTCGGTGCAAACCGGGCCTCGTTGACCGGAACGTAACCGGAGGTGGAGGAAAGCCACCTAAAAAGACTACCTAACGGCGCTGCATACTTCGGTATGCAAAGGGTTTGCGAAAGCGAATCTGGCGCTGACCGGGTGCCAAACGACCGCAAGTATGGCGATTCGGAATATAAATGGCGGCTCCTGTGTGTACATGCGAAGCCGCCACCTTCTTTAAATTTCGCCTCGGTGAGGTTTAAGGAAAAATTGGAGATTGCGTCGGGACCAACTTGTTGGGAACGGCGCAATTTCTGCTTTTGCCCACCAATAATTTCTGCCGTAATTGAATCCAACCCGAATTAGCGCTAACCTGGCCAGGTAATCATAGCTTTCTTTGACGCGGACAATTTCCCATGGCGCGAATACTAATCTTAGGTGGCGGTTTCGGCGGGGTCGTTGCCGCGGAACAATTGGCGCGCGAGTTGGCGCCCGAGCACGAGATCACTTTGGTTTCGCGGTCGGATAATTTTGTCTTCTATCCGTCGCTGGTCCGCGTCGCGTTCGGTAAGTGCGAGCCGGCCGATGTTTCCTTTCCCTTGCGTACGGCGATGCTGGGTCGCCGGATCAATTTTGTACACGCGGAAGTGGCCCGCATCGACCCGGAATCCCATTTGGTGACGGTAACGGGAGATGAATTTCGCGGTGATCTGGGTTATGACTATTTGATCTATGCTTTGGGGCGCCGCCTGGCGACCGAACGCGTAAGCGGATTCTTTGAACACGCCCATCATCTTTTGTCGGTTGAAAGCGCCCGGCGTTTCCGGACCGCGGTCGATGGCTTTACCCAGGGTCAGGCCTTGATCGGCGCTTGTGCCGGGGCGCGACTTTCGGTACCGGTCTATGAAACGGCGTTCGCCCTGTCCCGCCTACTGCGTCAACGCAGCCTTCGTGATAAGGTCAAGATCAGCGTGTTGCTACCGGATCAAGAATCCGAACGCTTCGGCGGACCGGAATTCGAATTGGCCTTGGAAGACGCGATGAATGCGCACCAGATCGAGTTGGTCCCGGATTTTCCCGTCGAACACATTTCGCCCGGTGTGGTCGAGACCGCGGACCATCGCTACCTTAAGTACGATCTATTGGCCTTGGTGCCACCCTTTGCGGGCGCGAGCCCATTGCATTTAAGTTCGTTTTGCGACGCGGATGGTTTTATTCAGGTCGATCGAGGCATGCAAGTGATGGGTGTCCCCGGCCTTTTCGCGGTGGGTGATTGCGTGGCTTTCACCGGACCAAAACTCGGCCATATGGCCGTTCGCCAGGCGGCCGTGGCCGCGGCAAATTTGGCCGACCAGATCGCCGGCCGCCCGGTCAGCCAAACCTACGACCACGAATTGATGCTGGTGATCGACGAAGGCGGACGCGATTCGATCTATGCCCACGGTAACCTGTGGGACGACGACGAATTAACGGTACATCAGGGTCGCTTCTGGAGTTGGGCCAAACGGGTCCAGCAGCGATATTGGCAGGCGACACACAAGTAGACAGTAAACGGTAGCTGTTACCGGAGATCCAGTTCGGGCTTTATCATGCCCTTTGGAAACGAACTACTGTCTACCGTCTACTGACTACTGTCTACTTCTTCAGAGGACTTTATGGTAAAAATTCAAGACATGCCTGAAAGCGACATGAAGGCGTTGCTCCTAAAACAGGATTTCGGTCATTTGGGTGTGGCGCGTGACAACCGCCCTTATGTGGTGCCGATGCTCTACGCTTATGATCACGAGAGCCTTTTTTTCTTCACTACCTTAGGGACCAAAACGGAATACCTGGATCAAAATCACGAAGTGTGTCTGCAGGTCGAAGCGATCGAAGACAAAGAGAATTGGCAAAGTGTGATGGTCACCGGCACGGCCGAACACCTCACTGACGAGGCGGACATTGCCATCGCGATGGAGCTGATCACCAAACGCAACCCGCACCTAACGCCAGCGTTGAATTTAACGCAGGTCGACGCTTGGGGCCGCGCGAGCGTGGTCGCGGTTTATCGTATCCGGCCGCGCCTGATCGACGGCCGAAGGACGGTCGAAGGAGAAAAGTAGTAAGTAGTCAGTAGTTGACCGTTTTTCTACTGACTACTTACTACTTCTAAGCAATCCCTCAGAAGCTCTTCTTGAACAAATAGGACGCTTTGATGAAAAAGCTGCGTCCGTTTCCGCGCGTCCCTGGTTCGAACCGGCCGTCAAACGGATTGAACCCGTTGTAGTTGATGTCGTCGTTATAACCTACGTAGATCGCCGTGCCCGGATTGGGCGTCCAGCCCAACACGAACTGCGGCCGCAAATTGAAATTCAACGTCGAGTAGTCCAACCGTAATCTGGCGAACGTATTCCGCGTGAACTGATAGGTCGTGCGCGAACTGAAGATGTGGTCGTCGAACGCCGTCCGTCCCGTGTCCAACCGATTCAGCCGCAACCGGTGATAGCTCAACTGGGTCTGCAGCGCCGCCGTCGGTTGATAGCGAACCGTAAGATCCAAGGTCAGGATATTTCCTGGACCTGGATCAAATCCGCTATTCGGATCCTGCAGCGCGGCGGCGCTAACGCGTGGGAAACGCGGGCCGGCGCCCAGGTCGTAATCCATCCCGCCCGCCGTGTAATCCATGAACAGATTGACGTAAAGCTGTTTGAACGGCGTCGATTCGACGAATGCCTGCATGGCGTTAAAGGTGGCCGAACGTTCCGGATCGTCACCCGAGAAGGCTCCCAACCGTGTAGCCGTACGGTTGCGGCCGAATTCATGCTCGAACACCCGTTCGTACCCACGCTGATAGTTCAATCCGACGAAGGTCTGGCGTTGGAAGGCCAACATTCCGCGCGTGTTAACGATGAAATATTGCGAACGACCCTTCATGTCGTAGCGAATATTGGTTTCATTCCAGATCTGCTTAAAGACGATCATGGCGTCCGGCTGCTTTTCGGTCTCGTACTTAATGAACGAACCCAGATAGTTGGTATCCACGCGCGGCGTAAAGCCTACGTCGGCGCGATAGTCGGCCGTGCGGCCCTCGGCCAGGAAGTTCATATACAAGTGACGATCCTGCCGCTCGGCCCAGACGTGATAACCCAGGCCGTTGCCCGTGCGATAGTTCACCTGATCCAGATCGGGGTCGTAGAACCGGCGGCGAGAATTAGTGCCCGTAACCATGAATTCGCCGACTGACTTGGGA
>JBDSEC010000093.1:0-7833 GCA_039920205.1 Pyrinomonadaceae bacterium | reverse complement strand
AGAATCCTTTAAACGAATTCCAACCTCCTCCAATTCCCACCTGGAGCAGCGAATCGTGCCCTGGTCGTGCTGGTAAACCAGGTCGATTACCGATTCAACGGAAGTCATGACCCGTGAAAGGCATTCGTGGCGAAACTCGCTGCGGGAAATAATATTCACCGTCAATGATAGTTTTTTCAACTTATTTTCGCTTTAACTAACAGACGATCCGAGAAACCAGATTATCAAGGGAGAGATCATATGAAGTTGGTATTCGCGATTTTTTGTTTGGCCGCCCTAACCTTGTCTTTCGTAGTTCCCCTAACTAATGCGCAATTTGTTTGCCAGCCCGCGCCGGCCCCGGTTTTACTTAATGGCTCGATCACCGGCGTCGATCCCTTGCAGACCGGACGAGTTACCCGCGACGGCAAACCATCCACGTGTGGAAGTACCAGCGCGACTTTGGAGGACCCGATCCCGGTGCATCACGACGTGCATAACCTGACTAACCCATTCAATGAATCGGTATGCGTGCGCGTTGAGCAAGATTTCAGCGCCTGCAACAGCCATCAGATCATGTCCGTGGCTTATTCCGCTTTCAGCCCCGCAACGCCGGGCGCCAACGTGATTGGAGATCCGGGCTTTAGCACGCTAAACAAGGGATCGTACTCGTTCAGAGTCGGCCCGAATGCCAGTTTCGCCATCGCCGTCCACGAGGTAACGGCCAATGAAGGTTGCCCCAATTACAATCTCAAGGTGACCTACTTGAGACACTGTCGCCAAGCCGGCTTCGATCAAACCAACGACGGGAGAGCCGATCCCACCATTTATCATGTTAGCGGCAGTTCCGGATGGACTATTTTGGATTCGGAAACCGATCTGCCTATCACCCGTAATTTCGGGACCGTCGGCGACCTGGTCACCGGGGGAAGCGATTACACTGGCGACGGACAGACCGATCTCAGCGTCTTTCGACCAAGCAATACCACTTGGTATTATGGTCTTGATCAGGCAGCGCCGAATACGACCTTCCGCGCCACCATTTTTGGCGTCAACGGGGACCGGCCAGTACCGGGTGACTATGACGGAGACGGTATCAACGACATCGCGCTTTGGCGTAGTTCCGATGGCAATTTCTATTTTATACGGAGTAGCGATAATACCTTCATGGCTGCGCACTGGGGCACCAATGGGGACACTCCCATCTCCGGGGATTTTGATGGTGATACCAAAACCGATTTTGCGGTCGTGCGTGGGACGAGTGGCGGATTAGTCTGGTATTTGCTTAAGAGTAATTACAGTTTCAATTTTGATGAAGCGTCGCAGTGGGGCCTGGTAGGTGACAAGGTCGTTCCGGCCGACTATGATGGCGACGCCATAACTGATCTGGCCGTGTGGCGTCCTTCGGATGGTACCTTCTACGTTCGCCGTAGTAGCGATCAAACGTTGCAGGGTTATCATTGGGGCACGAATGGAGACATACCGCAACCGGCCGATTTTGACGGTGACAAGAAGGCCGATTTCGCGGTGTACCGAGCCTCGGCCGGTCAATGGTTCATCTTAAACAGCGGCACCAGCACCGTTCGCTATTTGACACTCGGCGGTCCAAGCGATATAGCCATGACCGCGCCGTATCGAATACAGTAGTTGGCCGACAGGTCCATGATTTAAGGGGGCGCTCCGGCGCCCCCTTTTTTCACCTAAAGGCTTGGTCTGGCCCCCTTCGTTCTCATTTTTTTGGCGGACGGCTCGGCCGGACCTCGAGCCGGCTAACCAAAGCACGATCCTCCTGTATCAGCAGGCCCATCACCGCGCGGGCGATATCTTGAGGTTGTAATTGCCAACTCTTTTCATCGCTTGGTTCATCGCCGCCAAACGAAGTATTGACCGAACCGGGCATAATGTAGCTTACCCTGATCCCGTCATGCCGTACCTCTTGCATCAAGGCTTCGCTAAAACCGTTAAGCCCGAACTTCGAGGCGTTGTAGGCCGCCATCCGCGGATGCGGGTTCGCTCCCGCTAAAGAGGAGATGTTGATGATATAACCGCCGCCGCGTTCACGCATCAAAGGAATGGCTTCGTGGCAACAGTGGTAAACCCCGATAATGTTCGTCTCGATCACCGCGCGAAAATCTTCCGGCGTCATAGCTTCAACCGTTCCGAAGATACCGATGCCGGCGTTGTTGACCAGGATATCCACGCCGCCAAGTTCGCCGACGGCAAATTCGACCATGGCCTGAACATCGCGGATGTCGCGCACATCGCAGACGAAACCGACGGCACGATCTTCAGCGATCTCCATCAGTTCGTTCACCGCGGTTTCGATCTCGCCCTCGTCACGGGCAGAGATACAGACACTGACTCCGGCACGCAAAAGCACCTCGGCAATGGCCCGGCCGATCCCTTTGGTACCACCGGTAACGATCGCGACTTTGTTAATGAGATCCATAAATGGAAGAGATACTAGATGCTAGATTTCAGATGTTAGTTAAAGCAGTTGGTTCAAACTTTACGAGCTCAAAGCATATAAAACTGCCTTTATTTAGTTAGTTTCTTCTTGAGTAAGTCATTCACGAGCTTCGGATTGGCTTTTCCCTGCGATACCTTCATCACCTGGCCGACGAAGAACCCGAAGAGCGTTTCCTTACCCGCGCGGTACTGTTCCAGTTGTTTCGGGTTACCGTCCACCACTCCGGCAACGATCGTTTCGATCGCACCTTCGTCGCTCAATTGCTCTAATCCCAGTTCAGCGATCACCGCCGCGGCGCCCTGGCCCGTCTTGACCATTTCCGCCAACACATCTTTTGCCTGTTTACCGCTGATCTTTCCCGAATCGATCGCACGAACCAAAGCGCCTAACTCGGCCGGTGAAACCGTTGAAGCCGCCGGCGAGATCGCGGCCGTCTCCCATTCACGCGTCAGATCGGACCGGACCCAATTCGACGCCGCACGCGGATTGCCGCTCGCTTCAGCAGCCGCTTCATAGTAGTCGGCCAATTCGCGTTCCGCCACCAACTGGTTCGCGTCATTGTATGACAACCCGAATTCGGCCATGAACCGATTCCGCCGCACGTCAGGGAGTTCGGGCATTTCACGGCGAATACGTTCGATCGTTTCGGCCGAGATCGCCAAGGGCGGCAGATCCGGCTCGGGGAAATAGCGATAGTCGTGCGCCTCTTCCTTGGACCGCATCAGGCGCGTTTCACCCACCCGGTCATCCCAAAGCCGTGTCTCCTGGCTGACGGTTCCACCGGATTCGATCAGCTTGATATGCCGCGCGACCTCGAACTCGATCGCCTTCTGCATGAAACGCACCGAGTTGAGATTCTTCAACTCGACCTTGGTGCCAAACTTCTCCGTTCCAACGCGGCGCACAGATACGTTCGCTTCGCAGCGCAGGTTTCCCTTCTCCATATCCGCTTCGGACGCACCCACCCAAAACAGCGCGCGCCGAACATGATTAACATAGTCATACGCCTGCCAGGACGAGCGAAAATCCGGCTCGGTCACGATCTCGGCCAACGGTGTGCCCGCGCGATTCAGATCGACGTAGGAAAACTTGTCCACGTCAGGCAAACCGTCATGCACGTTCTTACCCGCATCCTCTTCCAAATGCATACGCGTGATGCCGATCTTCATCGGTTTCCAGTCACGGGCGTGACCATCGCCATCCCGCTCGGCGGTCATGATCTCAAGCAAGCCATGCTCCGAGAACGGCCGGTCGAATTGTGAGATCTGGTAACCCTTGGGCAGATCCGGATAGAAGTAATTCTTGCGCGCGAAGATCGACTCTTCGTTTATCGTCAAGCCCAAAGCCAAGGCGGCGCGCGCACCCAATTCGACGGCGCGGCGGTTTAGCACCGGCAACGCGCCGGGCAGTCCCAAGCAGACCGGACAGGTGTTGTCGTTCGGCAGATCGCCGAACCGCGTCGAGCATCCACAGAAGATCTTGGACTCGGTGCTTAACTGCGCGTGAATCTCCAGACCAATGATCGTTTCCCAACCGTTACTCATATAGTTTAATTTGTCTCACCATTATCTATCGCCGCAACCAACTCGCCGGCGCCCCGGCGCGCCGCGCATCCTCTTCCAACTGGTTCCATTGCACCTGCAACCCTGACCGTTGTCGTTCCAAACGGCGCAGATCACGCAGCAAGCGACTGCGCAAATAAGTGTCCACCACTGGCGACGTTCCTAAGTTCCGGCCCGAATAGATCGCCAGACCGTCGATGTCCACTTGTGCGACCCGGAGCGAAGCAACGGGCGTCGCCTGCAGTTGCGATCGCACTACGGCGATCTGTTGATCTAGTTCGGCCTGTCGATCAAGTTGCCGTGCGGCCTGTTGCCGCCAATACGATTCTGCTTGACCTTGCGCCCGTAGGGCCTGGAGCGACCGGTCAGCCATTAGCGCATCGTCTGCCGCCTGCCGCCGGCGGATCTCGGCCAGGTTCGGCGTTCCTCTTGCGGCCGCCAACTGATCAAATGCTTGTTCGTTCGCCTGGCGCGCCCGGCGATATGGTTCAAGATCAATATTGGTCAGAGTCCTGAGGGCAACCGTCGCCGGTCGCTGAACCTTAACGGGTTCAATCAGTATCGGCTCGATCACATCACCAATGCGAGCCGTCAACGCACCTCTTGGTTCGCGATTCGCGGCCTCCGTAGCCGTCACATTGATCACCGACATCTGAATCGTGATCTCCATCCGCGGTGCCGTAGCGTAGGTAATTCCCGCCTGCGTCACCACAAATCGATCGGGTATCTCCACCCGCTGGCCACTGCGCAAAACCACGGTATAAGCCGTGGCCACCAACGGTATAAACAACACCACCACGAGCGCGCTCACCATCAACGTAATTCGTTTGGACAAATTGTTCATGACCAATACCTCATCACCATGCCATAACAACCGATGGAACCGCACTTCCGCTTCATCGCTTGTCCCGATTATATCACCGGGCAATTGCACCGTGCATTCCGCGATCCCGTGCCGAGGTCAAAACTCCGTTTGCCATTCGTTTTGATACAGGTCAAAATCCTTTCATGCAAACCCGACGCGTCGCGGTATTAGTGGTCTTGATCCTGTTCCTACCTGCCCTTCTGGTGGCTCAGGAAAATAGCAAACGAACCCAAGCCGATCGCGATATCGCCGAGCGCTTCGCCCCGGAGTTTCATCAATCGCTCGGCCCGAAGCCGCGGTTCGATTACATTACCAACTTCAATTTCGACGGCAACTGGCGCGGTGATGATAATTGGGCTAACGCCGACAATCAGAAATTCACCTTGAAGGCTTTCGTCTATTACTCAGTAACTGAAACCAAGACCCACTATTTCATCCACTACGCCACGTTCCATCCGCGTGATTACAAGGGTGGAGATAAGAATGGAGCCTTGTTGAGCGAACTGCTGCGCCAAGGTGCTGAATTGGGCGGCAAGTACGACCCGACGGGCAAACTGAGTGAAGCGGCGTTGGCGCACGAGAACGATCTGGAAGGTTGTTTAGTGGTGGTGGCAAAGGGGGACTCCCCTGATCAAGGCAAGGTCGTTTACGTCGAGACCGTCAGCCACAACCGCTATTTGAAATATGTCACGGCATTTGCCGTACCGGCAATCGCTAGCGGTCAGATCGTTCACCTGGAGAATTCACACCCTCAACTTTACGTCGAACCCAAGGGACATGGCATCGAGGCCTGGATGCCGGACAAACAGACGCGCGCGGATCGAAGCATTCTGGTCTATCAAGTCGGCGCGACGGCCAGCGATCCGGAAAGGGCTAGGGGCGATTCAGTAAGTTACGAATTGGTCTCAATGTTGGACGATCTGTGGCCTCGCGCCGGCCAGGGAGTGAATGAAACCTACGGCGATTCGCGCGACTATCGCGAGATCAAGATCCAGACCTTCGCCGCCGGAGATAAGCTAGAGTGGCACTCGACCAAAGCCCGGGCCGTGGGTTCGACGTTCTTGGGCAAGATCGGCATGCCCAATGCGGCCCGTCCGCCGTGGGGATGGTTTGATGGCGACTTAGGAGTCAAGTCGGCCGGCGAGTGGTTTTTCGATCCGGCGGGAACCGTCAAAGGGCATTTTGGACTGGGTGACTCTTTCAGCACCGTTTATTTGTCAAACTCGTTTCTATCCGCTACAACGACAAGGCCTGCTTCAGCCGCCGCGAAATAAGGCGACCTCCGGCCCAAGTGCGGGCGACCCCGCTCGCCGGTTGCGGAGCCACGATCTTTTCCGAAAGCCTTCAACGAATGTTGAAGGCTTTCGGCTGAGATAACTCAACTGCCACCAGCGGGCGGGTCGCACGCGCTCCGGCTAAAACTGGAACGAGGCTCCCGCCTTGCCCGTGATCCCGGCCATACGGAATCCGTTCTCGTAATAATGCCGGTCGAACAGATTTTCGACGCGGCCAAAGAAACGAAGGCACCGTCGGTCACTCAACTGCCAGGTGTAACTGGCGCCCACATCGGCCCTTACTTTCCCCGAGAACTTAAATACCCGGTACCCGCTGTCAAAGGTGACCGGGTTGAAGACAAAGAACGGAAACAGATGCGAGCTATCCGCGATCAGCGTCTCGTTGATCGTCCATTTAGAACCGATATATTGATTCGCGACGACGCTGAACTGATGATCCGGAATGACGAACGATTTTACCACGCTGGCCTCCAGCGGCTTGCGCTCGTCCGCGTTGGTAAACGTGTACGAAGCGAAAACATCAAAGAAACGATTCGGCGCGGCATTCATTGAAACCTCGACCCCGCGCGCGACGCGGCCCTGAGTATTGTAGTAACCCCCGAAGGTACGGCCGAACGGATCGGGCTGCGGCAGCAAACCATCAAAGAAATCGATCGTCTGTTGCAACCGCGTATAGAAGTACGTTGCCGATAAACGAACCTTGCCCTTAGCCAGGCTCTGGTCGATACCGCCATCGACGCCGATCGATCGTTCGGGCTGCAAACGCGGGTCCCCGTAAACGCAGTAAGCACAGAACGCGCTGCTGTAAAAGCTGCCGAATCGTTCATAGAGCGAGGGCACGCGGTAACCATTGCCCGCATGCGCGCGGACCTTAGTCGTTCGATTACGGAAAAGATAGGACACCGATCCATCACCCGTGTACGCATTCGGCGGCGATGTCACCGTCAAGTTCTGATACGGTGCATTCGCCGTGGGCGTCAGGGTCGGGCTGTCCAACGTAAAATATTGGGCACGGAAACCAAACGAGAATTGCAGCCGATCATTCATCAACCGGATCTGATCCTGCACAAAAAAGGTGTGACTGCGCTGACTCGCGCGAACGGTATTGTTGTCCGCAACGGCCGGTTGTATGTTGTCGTTGAAGAAGCGCTCGTGTTCGAACTCGTATCCCGCCGTTACCAGGTTATTCCGTCCCAACAAGAAGTCAGCCCGCGCGTTAAAGGTGTTGATCGTCCCTTCGTAGTCGGTGCGGCCGGGAAATTGCGAAGCCACGCCACCGGGCCCGTTGCGATTACTGCGCGTTGTGCGCACGCCGCTATAAGACAGTGTGTAGTTGAACCGATCCGTCGGCCGCTGAACAAACCGGACCGCGCCCGCTAAAAAGTACGTCGCCTGCGAATTGTCCGGATCGTTGGCATCGGGAATAAAATTCGCGCCGTTCAATTGCAATCCATTGACCGGCGTACCGTTGGCGTAACGCGCCAACTCGGCGTCGGACAACGCGACCGCATTCGTGATACCGGGCTGTAAAGTGGTCAGCAAAACGCGGGGGCTATTGTTCAATTGAACAAAGGCATTACTAGCGTAAAGATAACCCGACAAAGTCGTTTTTGAATTCAAGCGAAACAGGATCCTTCCCTGCCCGCTGGTGTTTCGCGCCGC
>JBDSEC010000092.1:0-6094 GCA_039920205.1 Pyrinomonadaceae bacterium | reverse complement strand
CCCACGCGAACCGCGGGCGGAATTGCTTCGATCCCAGAGAGCCAGGGAAACAATGGGTTGCGGCTATACATTCCCCAAGCGAGTTGGGAACCAATGCTTTTTGGACCCATCAATGAATCGGTTAGGCAAGCTAATCTTGCGGATCTCCGATCGGGGTCGCTTCCGGATCTTGATCTGGAAGTTCGGGTCTGGATCTGCTCTGGCACAAAACCGGTACATGGATTTGTCTTGACGAAGGTCAAAGGAAGAGATTCCGCGATTTATCTAGGCCTTGTTCCCGGTACCAGCTATTTTGTCAAAAATCCGGCAAATGGCACCCGCCAACTGTACGATCTGTGGGCGGATCTTACTAAACAAGAGATACTGTCGTTGCCAGATGCGTCTCAGTTGCGGGGCGCGATCACGGAGAACACGGGGGAAAGCTACGTGTTCGAAACCAATAGTGAAGGTGTCTATCGGACCTATAGGTACACGTCTCAGGTGGCCCGCAAATCAAAGGAAACTGAGCAAGTACGTACCATTGTCTCGTTGTTGTGTGCGCAGTTCGGCATTGCTCAATTGCAGTCATTAGAAAGCGATGCCGGAAATTAGCCTCCGTTGCTGACCCCTTACTGCTCGCTGTAATTATGTGTGGAATTGCGGGACTAGTTTCGGTTGACCTGGAAACGCGAATCGGCGCAATGCTCAGAACGATCGAGCATCGCGGGCGCGATGACGAAGGCATTTGGATGTCAGGCCCGATCGACGACGCGGGCCAGCGCGTCTGCTTGGGTCATCGCCGATTGTCGATCATCGACACCAGCGCGGCCGGACATCAACCGATGTCGTATGGGAATGGGCGTTATTGGCTGACCTTCAACGGCGAACTTTACAACTATCGCGAATTGCGGCCGGAACTCGAAACCAAAGGGCACAAATTCCTGACCGGCACTGATACGGAAGTGCTAATGGCCGCCTGGGCCGAGTGGGGCGCCGAATGTCTGCCGCGGTTGAATGGCATGTTCGCGTTCGCGATCTGGGACGAAACAGACCGAACCCTCACGTTGGCGCGCGACCGGGTAGGTATCAAGCCGCTTTATTACGCAACGCCTCAACCGGGCGACGGAGCGGGAATTGTTTTCGCCTCGGAGATAAAAGCGATCTTGGCTAGTGGCTTGGTCGCCCGTGAGCTTAATGTCGAGGCGCTGAATCAATATCTTACTTTCCTGTGGACGCCCGACCCGCATACCTTATTTAGTGGCATTTCCAAATTGCCCGCCGGGCACTTGTTGACCTGGCGCGGCGGACAGATCCAAGTGCGCGAATGGTGGGATGTGTCATTCGACGAGATCGATGAATCCCAAAGCGAAACCTGGTGGCGCGACAAAGTTTTAGAGACATTGGACCGCGTCGTCGATCTGGAAATGGTGGCAGATGTGCCGCTCGGATCATTTCTCTCTGGTGGCGTCGATTCCTCGTCCATCGTGGCGCTGATGAAGGATCATAGCCTTGGTCGAAAGGTCTCAACTTACACCGTCGGTATCGAACCTGAGGATCTTCGCTACGACATTATCCCCGACGATGCGGTCTGGGCGCGGCGGGTCGGCAAACTGCTGGACACCGATTATCACGAGATCATGCTCAAACCAGACGTAGCGGAACTGCTGCCCAAGCTGGTTTGGCATATGGACGAGCCGGTGGCGGATCCCGCGATCATGACCAGCTATCTGATCTCGCGCGCCGCCCGCGAGACCTTAACCGTCCTGCTGTCTGGTGTTGGTGGAGACGAAGTGTTTGCCGGTTATCCGCGGCATCTGGCGATGAAACTTGCTGGTTTGTTGGACCCGTTCCCGCGTTCGTTGCGCCGCCCGTTGATGAGCACCATTTCGAATGTCTTGCCCGGAGGGCTGCCCGGTAAATTCACCGCGCCACTCCGAAATGCCAAAAAATTTGCGCGCAGTGCGGCGATGAACTTCGAAGACCGTTATCTCGGTTTTGGCACCTATTTCACCGATACTGCCAAACAGCAACTCTATTCTGGTGATTTGCGTAACCGGACCGCCGGTATGGACGCCTATCAGGAGCACCGAAAATATTTCGCCAAGGTTCGCGACGCGGCGCCGCTCAATCAATTGTTGTATGTGGATCTCAAAACTTTTCTGCCTTGCTTGAACTTGGCCTACACCGATAAAACGTCTATGGCGGCCAACTTGGAGGTGCGTGTACCTTTTCTGAATGCGGAAATGTTGGCGCTAACCGCGCGCATGCCGCCATCATTAAAACTACGGGGTCTGAAAAGAAAATACATCCTCAAGAAAGCCGCCGAGAAGTTGCTTCCGCAAGACGTGGTTTGGCGTAAAAAGGCCGGGTTTGGGGCGCCCATCCGGGCCTGGTTACGCGGCCCGTTAAAGCCGATGATCGCCGATCTTTTGGCGGACGAAACCGTCAAACGCCGCGGACTTTTTGATCCGGCCAAAGTGCGCCAGATCGTAGAAGGAAATGACTCGGGTCGGGAAGACAACAGCTTGCACGTGTTTCAGTTGTTGACCTTGGAACTATGGCAGCGGACTTTCTTAGATGGTTCTATTTGATCCCGGAACCGGGAAAAGGGGCTGCGCCAGCCATGATTCCGCGGCGAAATTTTGGATTCGAGTTAATCTCTGCATAAATTGATTGACAACCGTGTCCCGCTTTGTTAACTATTGCTTTCCGCTGCAGTTAACGCTTTACGCGCGGTCGCGTTGCCACGGGTACTCCGGGTCAGGAGTTTGGGTTGTTCCGTTAAGGAATCACCTGTGTGCAGGTTCTCGGCTAGCCCATTCAATAAATGTAGAGAGAGGAACTAAAGATCATGTCTGATCAATGGAGTCCGCCCGCCTCGGGCGCGAACATACCTAACTATTTGGTTTGGGGTATTGTGTCCATTTTCTGTTGTTGGCCGTTAGCGATCGTTTCGATCATGAACGCCAACAAAGTAAACGGATTAGTGGCGGCGGGCGATATTGCCGGCGCGACGGAAGCCTCTGGAAAAGCCAAGAAGTTTGCCCTTATCGGAATCGTTGGTGGCATCATCATCCAGGTGATCACCTGGATCATCGTGGGCATTGTGTTGGCGACCAACCCCAACATGCTTAAATAGGTTGGACTGAACTTCTGTTTTCGTTAACTAAAGGCTTCCCTTTAAGCCCAATTTAACGGGTTGATCAGCGGGAGCAGCAGCAACGGATCTGGGCGCCGGTTTCAAGAAACGGCGCCACCATTTTAATTTAAAGAGGGTTATCAATGTATCCAGAACAAAGCGGATTGGGCGGACCGCCCGCCACCACAGATTGGAAAGCGCTGGGCGCAGACAAGAAAATGACCGCGGGTTTGTGCGGCATCCTGATTGGCAGCTTCGGTGTGCACAAATTCATTTTGGGCTACACCACGGAAGGGTTGATCCAGATCGGCATTACGGTGATCACCTGCGGATTGGGCGGCGTCATCGGATTGATCGAAGGCATTATCTATCTCACCAAATCGGACGAAGACTTTGTCCGTACCTACATTCAGAACAAAAAAGGCTGGTTTTAGTTCGCGCTCATTGCGACGGGCTTGAACTAGGGAGTAATTACGATGATCCGGTGCGGGGCGTGTGGGGTTGACAACGCGGACGGGACGCAGTTCTGTGTCAATTGCGGATCGCAATTGCCGAGCGGCGCCCCTACGGGCGCGCCGCCGCCGCCGGTTTACCAAACCCCGCCGTCGTATCAGCCGGGCGCGCCCAGCGGCTATCCGCCGCCAGGCCAGCAACCGATGCCGGTGCCGCAGCCGATCGGACCCGCCGAACCCATGCATCCGGGCATCGCCGCGTTGTTGAGTTTCTTGATGCCGGGCCTCGGTCTGCTCTTTTTCCCGAATAAGAGGAATTTGGGCATTTATATGCTGGCCGGCACCATTGGTGGCGGTGTCCTGTTGTTTGGCATTTACCTGATTATCAGTTTTGTCACATTCGGGATTGGCAGCATTCTTGCTTGCTGCTTTTTGGTGATCCCGCTCTGGAATATTTTTGCGGCGCTGTACACGTATGATATGGCGGCGAAGGAGATCGGCGGCGGGAAATACCCGCCTTTGATCTTCAAGTAGTTTTCCGCTATGTTGAGCGCGCTCTATCGGTCGATCATGTTTGTCGGGCATGCCGTTTGCCATCAGCTGCCTGACCGCTCGCCACATCTCTTCGGTGTTCAACTCCCCCTCTGTTGGCGCTGCACGGGCATCGTCGTTGGAACGATCTGCTTCCTTGGATATCTTTTCTATTCCAAAAGATTGTTCGGATTTCGGCTCAGCTTGGCGCTGGCTCTATTAATGCCGATCGATGTGTTCACGGCGATGGCCGGGCTGCGGCCGGGCGTGAATGCTTGGCGGTTCATAACGGGTATCTTGTGGGGATTATTTGGCACCAGTTTGACGCTTCATATTGCCGCGTACCTCGTTCGCCGTGTTGAGCGCCGCCAGGGTAACGATCCAGCAGCAGTAATTCACGAGGTTACTTATGCCGATGGTTGATCGGATCACCAGGTTAGTAATTGTGGTCGTTGGGTCAATGGCGTTGATGTCCGCTTGCCGGACGACCAGCCCATCCGATCAGTCCAATCAGTCGAATCCGACACCGACACCAACGACGGCGAAGTTAACTTTAAGTAGTCCGTCATTCGTAGAAGGCGCGGCGATACCCGCGCGATTCACCTGTGACGGCGAGAATATTTCACCGGCCTTGGCTTGGGGACCGGCGCCAAAAGGGACCGAGAGTTGGGCATTGATCATGGAGGACCCGGATGCCCCGGGCGGAACCTGGTCGCATTGGGTGGCGCTAAATATTCCGGTATCAATTGACTCGCTGGGCGAGAATCAGCCGCACACCGGGGCGTTGCCGAATGGCGGTCAGCAGGTTATGAATGATTTCAAACGGCCGGGTTATGGCGGCCCCTGCCCGCCGGGCGGAACCCACCACTACGTGTTCCGGCTTTTTGCTTTGGACATGTCGCTACCCAACGGCGCCGTGGTCGACCGTAAGGAACTGCTGGAAGCGATCAAAGGCCGAATCCTCGCCGAAGCAACCGTGACCGCGATCTACCATCGCGCCGGCAAGTAAACCCTCACTACGGCACGTAGGCGCCCTCAACCGGCAGATCCGTGCTAAATCCAAACGTCACTCCGGTAACCGTATTGTTCGAACTCTGCCAGACGTACCACCCGCCGCTCGCTGGGCGATAGATCGCCGTGTCGGTTTTGGCGTCGCCATCGAAATCGCCCGGTGCCGGCAGGTCACCCGGGGCTCCGAACGGCCGCGAAAAGAGGGGGATCCCGGTGGCGATGCTCTGCGCGTACCAAGTATTGTCGCCCGGCCGAAACACCGCGAAATCTGATCGCCCATCGCCGTCGTAATCACCGACCACCGGCTTGTCGCCATTCTGGCCAAACCGCAAGAAGTCGAACGAACCGTTGCTGCTGTTCAATCGGTACCAGAATCCCGTCGCGGGCCGGAAGATCGACACATCTGCTTTGGCGTCTGTGTCGTAATACCCGGCCACCGGAATATCGCCCGCTTGGCCAAACACCACCGCGCTAAATCCGGCCGTGGATTGCAGCAGGTACCACACACCGGCCGACGGTCGGTACACGGCAATATCCGCCTTTCCATCGCCATCATAATCCGCTGGAGTTGGGACGTCTCCGTTCAAACCGAACCCGGCGCCGCGCAGGGTGTGCGTGCCGCTTTGCAAGATGTACCAAGCGCCATCCGTTGGCCGGAAGATCGCGATATCCGTGCAACCGTCGCCGTCGTAATCGGCCGGCGCGATCTTGTCGCCATTCGCGCCCCAGAATACGCCGGTAAATCCGGCTGAACTTTGCAGCAAATACCATCCGCCATCAGACGGCCGGAAGACGCTTACGTCCGAACGGCCGTCTCCATCGAAATCCGCAACGTGGGCCGAGCGCGAGAAGCCGTTGTTGACATGAAGTACGCCAATACCGGTGGCCGTCTGCCCGTCGGGATTGGTCACGGTTATATTGCTCTTACCGATCGCCGCGCCCGTGGTGTTTAAGTCCAGCACGATCTGGGTCGGGTTAACGT
>JBDSEC010000091.1:0-9465 GCA_039920205.1 Pyrinomonadaceae bacterium | reverse complement strand
GAGATCAAAAAGGAATATCCCAAGCTGGATATTCAGACTTGCACCTGTTTCATGCATTCGAATCAGGACACTATCTTCGAGTGGTACGATTTCCTTAAGTACGATCTGAAGCCGGACAAGGTCAACTTCAATTACATTCGTCCGCCGTCTGCCGATCCGATCGAATTAGACATTGACCATTCGCGGTACGGTAAGTTGGCCGCGATGATCGACGACGATTCGCGTCACGCCGCGATCAAAAATAACTATGGCGGCCAGGCCGGTTATTTCAAGGCCGCGATCGATATCTACATGCATGGTCTGATTGCCAAGACGCAGGAAGAGCAGAAGGCGCAACTTACCTGCTATGCCGGAACCGCCGGCGCGGTCATTTATGACGAAGGCACCATCTCGTCGTGCGAGAATTTGGAAGCGGTCGGTAATCTGCGCGACTACGATTGGGATTTCGGCAAAGCCTGGTTGTCGCCCCAGATGAAGGCGCGGCGTAAGAAAGCGGCCGATGGTTGCTTCTGCACTCACGAATCGAATTGCTACTATCCGTCGCTGGCTTTCAATCCGGGCCACTTGATCCAGATCAAGAAGCTGGAACGCGAAATGCGCAAAGCGCGTAAAGAGATGGATCGCAAGCCGACCCCCGACGCCGTCGTTGCTAAGGTGTAGGCGTTAAGAAAATTAGCCACAGAGGTCACAGAGTACACAGAGAGAAAGATCAAGAATGATCGATCGGTTCAACCCCTCGGTGTTCTCTGTGACCTCTGTGGCTGGATTTGGTTTTTGCTTCGAGAACAAGGTATAGGTGATGTTCCGTTCCCGGGTACCAAAAATTCTGATCATCTCGTCGGACACCGGCGGCGGCCATCGTTCGGCCGCGGCCGCGATCGTGACCGGAGTGCAGAAATTTTTCCACGGCCAATCCTATGCTGTGCGGGTGGTACGGGCGGTCGAAGAATCGCATCATCTGTCGGCGAAGTTAGTGGGGATCTATAACTGGTTGCTGCAAAACAAGCAGCACTGGATGAAGTATTTCTACTGGGTGATAAATCGCGTACGTCCCGAGACGCGCGAATTCTTTCATCGCCGCTGCATCGGGTTCGTCCGTGAGCAGTTCGAGCGCTGGTGCCCGCATGTCGTCGTCAGCGTGCATCCGCTAACCCAACATATTTTCGCCCGCGTGATCAAGGAATTGGGTCTTACCGATGTCATTCCGTTGGTTACGGTGGTGACCGATCCGGGTTACGGATTTTGGAAGGGCTGGGCTTGCGACGACGTAAAGCTGTATCTGGTGGCCAGCGAAGAAGCGCGCCAGCAACTGCTGGATTACGGCGTGCTTGCGGAACGTATTAAGATCTCGGGCATGCCGATCGACCCCAAGTTTCAGGTCTCGACCGATATCGCGGCCCAGGCCGCCCGCCGCGCGTTGGGCTTGGACCCGGACAAGTTCACGGTATTTGTGAATGCCGGCTGGTTGGGTGGCGGTAACATTCCGGACATTTTCCGCGAATTGGTTCGCGGCGAACTGGATGTCCAGGCGATCTTCTTGGCCGGCAAGAATTCCGACTTGCAAGCCGAGGCCGATCAGATAGCCAAAACCGCTCGGTTCCCGATCAAGGTCATCGGCTATTCCGATCAGGTCGAACAACTAATGGGCGCGGCCAACGTAATGATCTCAAAGCTTGGTGGTTTGACCACTTTTGAAGCGCTGGCCTGCCACCTGCCGATCATTGCCGATGTTACGACGCCGCCGATGCCGCAAGAGGCCGGCACGGCCGCGATGTTGTCGAAACGCGGCGCGGGAATTTTGTTGGAACGGGCCGAAGATATCGTGCCGGTGATCCGGCATATGGTGACGGACACGGCACATTATGCCGAGATGCGCGCCGCCACTATCGGCATGACCGTGCCGAATTCGACAAAGTTCATTGTTGAGCAGATCGCGGCCTTGATACCGGATCGATTGACCGCGGACGACGAAGCGCGCGAGCCGGAATCGCAAGTGGCGTAATACCTCTTTCGGATCCCGACGGGATTCTGTCCTAAAGCCTGAGGTGGGCGTTTCGACTACCCTAGGTACGGCCGAACAAACTATATCAACCCCAACCGAGGTCGCGGCTGGTTCCCGACTTTGTTGGGGTCACAATTTCTACTAGCGTTAACTAAGTTAGACGAAACGCTAACCTTAGGCTGAATGTTCGCAATCCCCCGAGGATTGAAAAACGATTGTTTGGAGATACTAATTTTGAGTCTTTTGCTTGAAGGAAAACGCGCGTTCATTACCGGTGGTACCCGGGGGATCGGCGCGGCATTGTGCGAGGTGTTTGCGCGCGAAGGCGCGGACATCGCTTTCAGTTATCACGCCAGTGACGATCTGGCCGAGGTCGTATCGGAAAAGGTTCGCGCGATGGGCCGGCGGGTACATGCGTTCAAGACCTCGATCACGGATCGAGTCGGCATGAAAAAGGTCGTGCGTCAGTTGGTCGAAGAGTGGGGCGGCCTGGATATCTTGGTGAACAACGCCGCCATCAACCGCGGTGATAATTTCGCCACCATGACCGACCGCGCCTGGGATACGGTGATCGACACCAACGTAAACGGGTTATTCTCGGTCACCAAGCCGATCTATAAACAGATGATCCGCCAACGCGCCGGGGTGATCCTGAACATCACCTCGATCGGAGCGATCCGTTCGCTGCCGACGTCGGTCCATTACGCGACTTCGAAAGCCGCGGTGATCGGCTTTACCAAATGCCTGTCGCGCGAAGCGGCTACGTTTGGGGTGCATGTCAACGCGATCGCGGCGGGGATCTTTGATACCGATCTGGCCCACACGTTGCCGGAACGCCTGTTGCAGATGCATGACTTTTGGGTCGCCCGCGGCCGCCTGGGTAAACCGAGCGAGTTGGCCGAGTATGCGGCCTTTATGGTCAGCGATCGCAACAGTTTCATGAACGGGGAAGTTGTCATTGTCGATGGCGGCGCGGTAACTTAGGAAGAAGTAGACGGTAGACAGTAGACAGTAGTCAGTAGAAACCAAGTGGCCCACAATCTGAGCGCCACGAGGTACTGAATACCGTACACTTACCAACAGAAGGGAGCCAACGCTATGGCACGTGCGGATCTGATCGAAAATTTGAATAAGGCCTTGAGTCTGGAACTGGCGGGCGTAGTCCAGTACGCCCAACACAGTTTTTTGGTCACGGGTTTGGAGCGCGAGGTCTACCGCGAGTGGTTTCGCGATCAATCCAAAGAAGCGCATAAACATGTGTACATGTTGGGCGATAAGATCGTCGCGCTGGGTGGCGTACCCACAGTCGAGCCCGCTATGATCCGCCAATCGATCACGCTGCAAGAAATGTTGGAGCAAGACCTGGAACTGGAACGCGAAGCAATGGAGGCTTACCAGGCCGCCTGGCGCTCGTGCGACGACTCGGACATGCCGACCCGCTTTATTCTGGAAGAGCAGATCGGCCAGGAACAGGGCCACATCGAAGAATTGGAAAAGCTGACCGGTCAACGCAAATCGAGTGTTACGCAAGAGCGGATCGTGCTGCGGCAGATAAGCTGATCGAGCGTCCGACCGGCTGTTAGCCGGTCGAATCTCGATTCGGTGTTGCATTGTTTCGGGATTGTCGAATGTCTGGCAAGTTGAATCGACAGACTAACAGTCTGTCGGACAGTAAGAGGCCGCGAGTTTCAAATGAACTCGCGGCCTTTGTCTATCGATCGAAAGTGAAACGGTTAGGTTAGAACCAACCAGTCTTCATTATCCATTATCCATTTTTGGTGAACGGCAGCCGGATCACCTGCGCCATCTCCACCGCCTGCCCCGCTTCGCCGCGCTTCCGGTTCATCCGGTGCCGCGCTACGGTCAAGGTTCGCTGCAGTTCATCGATCTGATCGGCTTCGACCGTTAAAGTCTTTTGCACACACCACCCCAGACCATCAGTCCAGGTCGAAAGCTTCAGCACCAGCGGACCGTCACCCGACGGCGAAGCATCCATCACGACATCGATCTTCTGTTGGCGTTCGGAGGCCTCTTCGGTTCGAACGGCAGGGGAATTATTGCTAAACACCTTAACACTCCAAGAAACGTAAGAAAATATGAATTGCCTGAACCTTGGTTCTTATTCAGGTATGGAATTGAAAACCAATTTCAAAATGAATTATGCGCTATTTGCCCGACCCTTGTCAATAAAAGTCTTCGGAATTCTTAGGTGCCGGATCACCTTTTTGGATGCTTACGTGTCAACCCTCAGATTCTTTGTCCCGAAAGGGACCCAACGAAAGTAGCCCAGCGATTCATCGCTGGGTGGTTCAGAAACCATTGCAGTCCCGTAGGGACGGTTGAACTGAGGCCAACATTCATTGCGGGTCTACTCAGCATTTTGAATAATCGGGCATTGCCGGATAAACCGGTTCACTCGTCCCTACGGGACTGAAACGTTGATTATACCCACCGATGAATCGGTGGGCTATTTTCGTTAGGTCCCTACGAGACAAAGAATTGGCTTGTCCCAATTCTTCGGTCTAAGGTGAAACCGCGCTAAATTGTCACCTATGAAACGTTCCAACTCGACTCAAGAGTTTTGGCTAGAATTCTGCCGGTTGAATCTTGAAGTAGATCCCACCGAGCAATTTCAAGTTTGGTATTTCGGCGACGGACCTGAATTGGCGGATCAACTTTGCGACCTGGTTTTGTCGGGGACCAAGACGGCCACCGCGGCGTTGGTTTGGGAGGCCGAAGCCGATCCCGTGACCGCACCGGTGATCGGTGGATGTAGCGTCGTCACTAACTTCGCGGGAGCGCCGCGCTGCGTGATACGCACTACGGATATTCAAATAATTCCGTTCGACGAAGTGCCAGCAGACTTTGCCTTTGATGAAGGCGAAGGTGACCGGAGCCTAGAGTATTGGCGGAAAGCGCATTGGGATTATTTCACCAAGCGATGCCGCGAACTCGGCAATGTTTCCGATACAAGAATGCCGATCATCTGCGAGCGGTTTGAACTGCTCTCTTGATCATTGCTGCTAAACTACCGAGAATCATGCGCTTGTCGCACGATCTCGATCGATCCCAGCGTAAGGAATCGCAATAAACTCGTAGTTTCATTCTGCGATAACGGCCTTTCGCCGCCGGGCGCCTCGATGCGCTCCCGCAATAATTTGGCTTCGACCTTCGCAAATCCCGCGGCATAGTCCGTATCCAGTTGGTAACGCTTTGAGGCGGTCGGTAGCGGATCAAATTTCTTTCTGAATTGGAACGCGATCGCATTTTTCCAAAACTTCGACAAGATCACTTGCATTGATGACGTAACCGGCGAGATATCATTTACGGGCAACTGATTCGTAGAAACGGGCCAATCGAACCATACTTCGGGCATGGGGTGATTAAGAATAGCCTTTCGCATATCCGAACCAGTGAATTCGAAAGCGATTGGCATGCCCATCACCCGAGCTTCGATCGCTGGAGCTGGCGTCGCAGACGAATAGGTACCTTCGGGTTGGCGTTGAGCCTGAGCAGCGATCGTGAAAATGCCAAACACCAGGACGGCCAGGGTGAAGTGCGGAAAAAATGTGATACTGCTTAATCTTGACCTACTCATATTTCATACCGTAACAGTGAGTTTGCGCAAGCAGCCGGTAATCATTTCCGCAGTTCGAACCACACCCAACCGTCCTTCGTGTTGATTGCTTGCGCCGAGATCATGCTGATACCAAATTCATCCCACAAAATAGGTTCGAAACCAGAAACGTTTCCGGTGCCGCCCGTAAGCTCGATCTCTAATATTGTACTTTTATCCGAAACGCGAAAGAATCGCCATCGCACGTTTGGACCCATCGATTCCGTGCCCCGGCAGGTTCTGCCGTTTACGATGTCGATGATCTCCACACCAAGTTTTCCGTTATCAATCGATTCGCCCTCTTTCAGTACGAATTCGCCCACCGGTTGGATGCCGTCTTGCCCCTCAAATTCCTGCCAACCACGAACTTGAGTTGGCCGGGCAGGGTCCGCGACTAATCGCCGACAACAGCCGGAGGTGAACATCAGCGATAGCAGTAGTAAGGAGGCGTAGGACTTCATAAAATCCGAGCGGAGCCACCCGCTACTGCAGGTGGTACTGACGTCATACTTCGCGGCCTTCCACCTCAGCCAAGCGGCGTTCCAGGTCACGAACGGTTTTTTGCAGGTTGACCAGGTTGCGGATCGCGGCCATGGTTTTTAAGGATTCGCGATGGTCAAAGGCCGGGATGCCGCCGGAAAGTATCTTGCCCGGTTCGACGCTTTTGAAGGTGCCCGCGCCGGCCATCAGGACCGCGTCGTCGCCGACGGTCAGGTGACCCGCCACGCCGACCTGGCCGGCCAGGATGACCCGGTTGCCGATGGTCGTACTTCCCGCCAAGCCGACTTGTGAACAGAGCAGCGTGTCTTCACCGATCGTGCACGAGTGGCCGATCTGGACCATATTATCGATCTTGGTGCCGCGGCCGATGCGCGTTTCGCCGACCGACGCGCAATCGATGGTCGTGCCCGCGCCGATCTCAACGTCGTCTTCCAAAACCACGCGGCCGGTCTGCGGGATCTTCAGCCAGTGGCCGTCTTCGTCCTTAGCGTAACCAAACCCATCGGAACCGACGACGGTGTTGTTATGAATGATCACACGTTGGCCCAAAATCGTTGCAGCGCGAAGGGCTACGCCCGAGTAAATACGGCAGTCCGCACCGATCTGCGTATCGTCATAGATCACCGCATTGGCGTGGATCTGCACACCGCTTTCGATCGCGACATTTCGGCCGATGACCACGCCCGGGCCGATGAAGACATCATCGGCAATTCGCGCGGTCGGATCGATCACGGCTGTGGGGTGGATAGTGGCGTCGACCTTTGTGTCTGGATGAAAGAGCCGCAACGCGCGCGTGTATGCCAAATAAGCATCCTTTGCGCGAACGATCGTGATATCCGGATGCGCAACGTTGGCCGTTTCATTCACGAAGATCGCCGAGGCTTTCGTTGACGGAACGTCCTTGGTGTATTTCGGATTGGCCAGAAAAGTGATCTGGCCGGGCGCGGCGACGTCCAAGCCCGCAGCGGCCGTGATCTCTTGATCGGGATCGCCCGATTCGATACGGGTGCGGGTAGCGTCGGCAAGTTCGGATAGTTTCATAGGTGACTCTATTATGGCTGAAAGGAAGAATTAGCCACAGAGAGAGAAATGTGATCTTTTGGTGATTAAGTCATCGTGTCGTTTGAGTCGAGTCTTCGTTTCGGATGAATGCATATCAGCATGAATTCTTATCGGCCCTACCGTTCGTTTCAATGACTCAATCGATCGATGACCAAATTCCTCTTCTTCTCTGTGTTCTCTGTGACCTCTGTGGCTAATTCTTCATACTCAATTCTGTGGCAAAAGGCGAAATCTTAAAACTAATCTACATCAGGTTTACCGGATCGATCTCCAGGTTCACCCAGCGCATTTCGCTGGCGGTGATCGTGGGCCCATTCACCGCGGCGTCGATCAGTGCGCGCATCTTAACGCGGTTGCGGCCTTTGATCAGTATCTGCATGCGATGCTCGCCCTTCAAACGCGCCAACGGCGCCGGTGCAGGACCCAGAATACGGCAACTGCGATCCGCGTTGGCCGCATCGAACGCGGCTTTCAAACGATTCGCGATTTCCATCACGACCGCTAAATTCTCGTGATGGATCAAGATCGAAGCCAGCGAAACGAACGGCGGAAAACCCAGGTTCTTTCGATGGCGTATCTCTTCGGCAAAGAATCCCTCGAAATCCTGCGCGATCGCGTGGCGCAGAACATAGTGCTCGGGATAGTAGGTCTGCACCATCACGCGGCCCGGACGGTCGCCGCGCCCCGCGCGCCCGGCAACCTGGGTCAATAACTGAAACGTGCGTTCCGAAGCGCGAAAATCGGGCATTCCCAAACCGGCATCGACCGAGATAACCCCTACTAACGTCACATTGGGATAATCATGCCCCTTGGCCAACATCTGCGTCCCCACCAGCATGTCCAACTCGCCGCGGCCAAAGGCCGATATCACCTGTTCAAAACCATGTTTGCGTGCGGCGGTGTCGCGGTCCAACCGCGCAATGCGCATCGCGGGGAACTTCTCGCGCAACAGGTCTTCGATCTGCTCGGTGCCTTCGCCGACGTAATAAATATACTTGCCCTGACATGCGGGGCAAACCTGCGGCGTCGGGCGGCGAAAATTGCAGTAGTGGCAGAGCAGGGAATTGTCGGCCTTGTGATAGGTCAGCGTGATGTCGCAATTCGCACAATGGATCGATTCGCCGCAGGTTCGGCAGAGCACAAAGCTGGAAAATCCGCGGCGGTTCAGCAGGATGATCGACTGCTCGCCGCGCGCCTGGGTGTCGGCAATGGCCTCCAACAATTCGGGCGCCATGATGACCGGTTTGCCTTCCACGGCGAACGCCTCGCGCAGGTCCACGACTTCCGCTTGTGCCAATGGACGTTTGCCCACGCGATGCGGCAATTGCAGATATCCATACTTGCCGCTCTTCGCATTCGCATACGATTCCAGCGATGGTGTGGCCGAACCGAGCACGACCACGGCATTGGCTTCGCGCGCGCGGACGATGGCCGTGTCGCGCGCGTGATAATACGGCGATTCGTGTTGCCGGTACGACGTCTCGTGCTCTTCGTCAACGACTAGCAGTCCCAGATTCTTGACCGGCGCAAACACGGCCGAACGGGTGCCGATCACCACGCGCGCCTGCCCGCGGCGCAGACGATTCCATTCATCAAACCGTTCGCCGATGGAGAGCGACGAATGAAAGATCGCCACGTCGTCACCAAAGCGCGACCTCAGGCGTCGCGAAAAGACCGGCGTCAGTGCGATCTCGGGGACCAGCATCATGGCGGTCTTGCCCAGATCCAAGGCATCGCGCATGGCGCGTAGATAGACCTCGGTCTTGCCGCTGCCGGTCACGCCATGGAGCAGGAAGGTTTGATACGCTCCCGCCTGCATGGGCTTTTCGATCGCGGCCAGCGCGGCCGTCTGCTCGGCGGAAAGCGTGAACTTGGGAATGGCGCCTTCATCCATACCGGCCAACGGGTTGCGGCGCGATTCGCCCCAAAAAGTCTCGACCAACTTGCGCTCTTCCAGCGCCTGCACCGTCGCCGCGCCGGTCTTGGCACCGGCCAACAGGTCGGTCAATGGTAATTCGCCGCCGTTGGTTTCCAATTCCAACAGGACTCGATTCTGTGCCGGGCGCGGTTTCGGTTGGGTCTCGCGGTCGTCCGGTGAAGCCGTGAGCAGCCGGACCATCTTGCGTTGTTTAGTCCGAGCGGCCGGTTCGCTGGAAATAAACTCGACTTTTAGCAATCGACGTTCGGAGAGTTGCGCGATCGCCCGGCGGGCGGGGGCCTCGCCGTATTCAGACTCAAGATGCTTCTGTTCCACGGCGATCACGCCTAAAGGCGTAACTCTGAA
>JBDSEC010000090.1:0-7555 GCA_039920205.1 Pyrinomonadaceae bacterium | reverse complement strand
TATGTTTATTGTCATTGATGAAAACGACCGGCGGCCGATCTACCGGCAAGTAGCGGACGAGATCAAGGCCTTGATCGCCCGCGGCGATCTGGCCGAGGGGGCGACGTTGCCGCCGGTGCGTCAGATGGCGGGCGATCTGGGGGTAAACCTAAACACGATCGCCGCGGCCTATCGCGAGTTGCAAGGGGAAGGGTTGATCAACGTGCGGCACGGGTCCGGCGCCGTGGTCGCCGCCCGAACCGCCAGTGGTCAATCGACCGCGGAAATGCGGAAACCCTTGCGCTCCGCTCTAACTCAATTTTCCTTGGCCGGACTTAACCGCGCCGAGATCATGAACATCGTGGCCGAAGAATTGAAAGATCTTTGGCCCGGAAAGAGGTAATCCCGTCATGTTGCCGATAGTGATTTCAACTTTGCTGATCAGTTTGTTGCTGCTGGCGATCTTTCTTTGGATGCCGGTCATGGGACGTACCAAGGCGCTATTTGGCGCGCGCTTGACCGACGAAGATTACGCGGGTATTGGCCGAGCCTCGGTGCGCCGCTACCGGTATTCAGTGGTGGCGATCTTTGCCGGAGTGAATATTGCGGGTTCAATGCTCGCGTTCTGGCGCTCGAATGTGATCTTCGTGGTGGGCGCCTATTTGCTCTCGGTCTTCGCGGCCGTGCTGCTCTTTTCCAGCTACGTCAGACAACTGTGGCCGTTGCGGGTACACGGAACCGGGTCGCGTTTTGCCAGTTCGCTGACCACGCGGCGGTTATCGGATTTCACGGTGCCGGCGCTGGAAGTCGCCATCGTGGTCTTGACCGTGGCTCCCTTCGTCGCGCTCGCCTTTGTCTATCCCTCACTGCCCGCACGAATACCGGTGCATTGGAATGGGTTCGGTCAACCCGACCGTTGGACCAACAAGAGCTTCCTGGCCGTTTTCTTCCTGCCACTGATGGCGGCCTATGTACAGGCCTGGTTGATCGTCCTTAAGCGCGATCTGGTCCAGGCCAAGTTCACCATCCCCGCCGAGCAGGCCGAGACCTACCTTAAGTTCAAGGAACAGGGTCTGAACTTGAATTTGCGGGTAATGGATTGGGCGCGTGGCTCGGTGGCGTATTTGTTGGCTGCGGTCTCGTTGTTGATGCTCGCCAGCAGCGATCAATATCGTTCTTTGCTGCCGGTCATTTCACTTTCGATCTGGTGCGCAGTGGCGATGTTATTGGGTGGCTTGGGTTTTCTGCTCTATAAGATGGTCAAGTCTACCAAAGAGTTGGAGCGGTTGACCGGTAACGCGGTGGTCCAACGAGAGGCGGAAGCCGAAGGATGGAAAAGCGGGTTGTACTATTACAACCCGGACGATCCCGCGCTGATGGTTGAAAAGTTGCCCGGAATGGGCTACACGGTGAATTTCGGCAACAAGCGGGTCTATCTCTACGTGGCGTTTTTTCTTGGTACGATCGCGCTGTCGATCTTGGCGATCGTGATGCTTTAATTTCGTCTTGAGTTCCGGCTTGAGCCGGCTTCCTAAACTCCCCTCCTATGCTTAGGAGGGGTAGGCCGCTTGCGGCCGTGGGGTGGTAGTTCTATTAGAATCTTTGATAGAACTGAAGAACATCTATCGAACGAACCACCCCGGGCCGCAAGCGGCCCCACCCCTCGTTAGCCAAGGAGGGGAGTTTGGCTTGCGCTTCGCGCAAGGTTCAGCCGGCTTGAGCCGAAATTCAAAACGCGGTTTAATTCGCTCGAGGAGTTGATCTCATGAAATGCCTAATATTATTTTGCTGGTTCTTGTTCGCGGTTAATGTTGCGGCGCAATCACCGCCGGTGGCGGTTTGGCAGAACGCCGGCACGCAGTGCGGCGACGGTGAATTCCTGATCAACTTGAACGGCACTCAGGTGGGCACGGAAACATTCAAGGTCGAATGCCCGGCCGGCGGCGGCTACCAGGTAACCGGGAAAACGGTCATGGAGATCGGCGCCGCCAAACTTGAGTTGGCTTCCACCTTGGAAACGAATGCCGCGTCCTGGCCCTCGGCGTTTTCGATGAAAGGCACTTCGTTTGGCACGCCCGTGGATCAGACGCTATCGCTAAAGGATGGCATCGCGACCGTTGTTAAAAGCGGCGCGACCAGCACGGTCGACTACACAACGGGCGCGGCCTTTGTGCCAAACAACATCTCATATCCGTTCCAATTCGTCACCAATCGTTATGACCGCGCGCGCGGTGGTGTGCAGGAAGTGGTGGTCTTTCCCAACGCCCAGGCGACCATAGAGTTCATCAAATTCGACGAGATCCAGACCTTTAAGGTTTCTGATCCGCAACCAAAATTCGCGCGGTATTTGTTGCAATTCGCCGGGATCAAGATCTTTGTCTGGACCGACGACGTTGGTCGAGTTCTGGTCATACAAAATCCGGGCCAAAAGTTTTCGGCCGTGCGTAAGGAGTTCGCCGGGGCCGGCGATGAGTTGATGAAGCAGGTGTCCGAGGTCGTCGTAAAGCCGGATTACAGCGCTCCGGCGGGCGCGTTGTTTACCGCCGAAGAGGTGACGGTCCAGGCAAAAGGTCACACCTTGGCCGGAACCCTCCTGCTTCCGAAAAACGCGAAGGGCCGCGTACCGGCGGTGATCACCATCACTGGTTCCGGTCAGGAGACGCGTGACGAACCGCTTCCGTTCCCCAACTTGAAGAATTATCGCCCGTTCCGGCAGATCGCCGAGGCGCTAGCCGCGCGCGGCATCGCCGTGCTGCGCGTGGACGATCGCGGCGTGGGCGATTCAACCGGCCTGGATGGTATCGACAACGCGACTTCAGCGGATTTCGCGGACGACACGCGCGCCCAGGTGGCATATCTACGGGGCCGTAAAGAGATCGACCCCAACCGGATCGCTTTGGCCGGACACAGCGAAGGCGGCATCATTGCGCCGATGGTCGCGGCCGATGATCTCAAAATAGCGGCGATCGTGTTGCTGGCCGGCACCGGCCAACGCGGAAGCGATGTCTTGCTCTATCAATTCAATCGGCCGATCGATAACGAGCCGACGATGTCAGATGCCGACAAGGTAAAAGCGCGAGCCGAGAACGCGGCGATGATCCGCACGACCATGGAGGGCGGTAACACTTCGACATTTCCACCGATCTTGCAGGCACCGTGGACCAAATGGTTCTTGCTTTACGACCCGGCGCCGACGATCCGAAAGGTAAAGCAGCCGATCTTGATCTTACAGGGTGATCTGGATCGGCAAGTGGCGCGTGAGAACGCGGACGCGTTGCTGAAAGCGACTCGCGCGGCGGGTAATCGCAAAGTCGAGGTTCATTACTTCCCAACACTGAATCATCTTTTCCTTCCGGCGAAGACGGGCGAGGGGTCGGAGTACTTGACCTTAACCGTGCAAGAAATACCGGCGGAAGTGTTGGATACGTTGGTGGCGTGGTTGGCGAAAACGTTGAAGGTGCGGTAGGCGGTTGACCTGGCACGCCGGCGGCGCGCGTAATGCGGACAAGATGTCCGCGCTCCCAGTTAGGCGATCGTGGTTGCGGTTATTGCGGGTTTACTTTGGCGTTGGCCATTGGTTGAACGTGTACTGCGCAGCGGACCCCAGCGCGAGCATCGCGCGTGCGTCATTTCATCGCTCCTAACTTCCGCAGGTGCTGCACCGCATTCGCATTCGTTGGATCCAATTCCAGCGAACGCGGATAGCTCGAATTTCCCTCTTAAGCGGTCTTCCGACATATACTTTGCCGTCACTCCCAAGCGTCAGTCCCGTAACGTGCCGCGCGCCACGTTTGGACGAGTATCGAGTCTTGTGCTGATTCAGAACAAGGTTACTGGGGCAACGTAATCCCTTAAGGATACCGGGGATTTCGCCTTCAATCACCTGAAGGGTATCTCGGTGCAGCGTTGAAAAGAATAGGTCATCAGCGTATCGCGTATACGTGATTCCTAATTCTTCACACCTCCTTTCGATGGTACGCTCCATTTGAATGCAAATCGCGTTTGAAAGGGACGGCGAAGTCGGCGCTCCTATAGTCAGGCGTCCGAACCGGCATACAACTAGGCCAAAGAAATGCTTGTCCTCTTGAGACCATTCTGAAAAGAGGGTATCGCTTTCGGTCAAATATGCTTGAATGTCCTGAAGTGTAATTGATTCAAAAAAATCCTGGAAATCCATCCGCAAGAGAAAGTTACTCCCGGCGTGACAGAGCGCATTATCTAGAGTTGATACGCCGCTTCGATAAGCTTTTGCGACTGGATGAATCGGAAACCGCTCGATTACTTCCCTGAGTAGCCATCGTTGAAGTGCCTTAAGTTGGCGCGACGGATGCGAAATTTGACGAAACCCATTGCCGGAACGCTTTGGAATCGAAAAAAACCGGTACTCACGCGATGCCGTACGAGCTAAACCTTCAACAAATTCAATTGGAAGCGTTAGCTCCCTGGCAATTTGTTCTGCAATCATTAGGTACCGTAAATCTGTCTGAACACCCTTAGAGCTTCCGGTATCGCAAACAATACTGAAACATGGGACGCGCGCTGGGTTTTAGGATCTGCCAAAATACGATGGTGATATGGCCTTGCACGCCCTCCTTCGGGAGTTACATAATAAGTGGTAACTTGATCGCCTTCAGACAATTGAACCCGCTGTAACAAGGCCATCGCGGATGACAGGCCAACTACTGCCTCTAACCGTTGTTTACTTACGTCGTCAACAATACGAATTATTAAATCGTGAATGATTTCAAACGTTGTTGGTTGAACAATTGCCACGATGTCGCAAACAAAATAAAGAAGATGTTTAGGATTGATGGCGAGGTACTGGACTTTAGTTGGCCTCGGCGACTTCATCTGGCCAATTCGACGCTCGAATTGGTCCGCAATTTCAAGAATACTGCTGAGGTCAGCGTAAATTGGCGGACTAAAAATCGATTAAGCTTGGATCCATTTCACCGGACCGGTGTTGATGAAGGAATCATCACCTTCAAACTGTATGTCGAGGATAGGTAACAACTTAGTACGCAGTGGTTCGCTTAGTGAAAAGGCCCCAAGCTCAGCAAAGGTGCCCGGGCTCTCCACTATAATCACCAACATGTCCGCCATTTCAGCGAGAGTTTCTTCCATTTGTAGGGCATTTAGATGCCCCTGTGAAGCGATAACATCCCACACCTTCTCGGCGTAAAACACATGAAGATCTGGCCAGTATTTTCTAAGGTATGCGTAAATCTGATCTCTTGGGCCAGGACCACGACCACCGCAAAGAAATACCAACGGCTTGAGGCTCTTGAATCGATATTTATCGGCCTTGAGATACGTAACAAGTCGCTGAACGGCTGGTTCATATCTGGGGTGTTTTAGCCAACTCACTATTCCTACTATGAGCAACCGCGAATCGTGCGCTTTGGCGCGATGAGCGGAATGAATCGCTATCAATATTTACAGGCCGGCTAAACACCGGCCTTTGACCAAAATTCGACCGTTTGGTCTAGTTCGCTAGGAATCCCGCTATTCATAATGAATTGATCTGACAAAGTCAAGTTTCCGGCACCATCACCGGTGGCCCACCCGCGGGCGCGCCCGAAACGATCATTGGCGGTACCATCACTGGTGATCAGATCTCGTTGGACGTGAACACCGTCGATCCCGACGGCAATACGATGAAGACCACCTACGCCGGCAAGCTCACCGGCAACACGATCACCGGCGCGCTTAGTTCCCGGATGGGAAGCATGCCGTTCACCGTATCGCGAAAATAGGAATTAGAATTCACCACCGAGAGCACAGAGAGCACGGAGAGGGTTGTGTGATTTGATCATTTAGTGATTGGGTGATTGATTCAAAGTGCCGCTAACATCAACGGTTCCCATTTGCCGAGTCGATATCGATCTGCTGGGTTGGCACAATTCTTAAATGACCCGATGACTCGATCGCCCAATCTCTTAATTTCTTTCTGGGCCCTCGGTGTGCTCCATGGTGCAAAATTCTTAAGACAACGAACACAGCTATTGACCGCATCGCACTAATAACTTAATAACCGTAAGCCGCCCAGCGTGTCCCCCCAAGATGTCGCAGCGGCTTTCGGCTTTTTGCGAGGGGGTTTCATGATATTTGCACTACTTTTATCTTTTATTGATATGACATTCGACGCGCCCCGTAGCGCGAGCGCACAGATCTTCGGCGTTTATTTTCAGGATACGCCGAACTTGATCGAGCGCGTTTGGTCGTTCCTAAATCACAAGTTGATGGTCGGCAACTTTACGTTGTCGTTCATGTCAGTCTCTTTGGCAATCGTGACGCTGTTCGCGGCGATGACCGTTTCGGGGATGATCCGAAAGGTGTTGCAGAACAAGTTCTCGGTCATGCACCGGATGGACGCAGGGTTGCGCTATACCCTGTTGCGGCTGCTGCACTATATCATTCTGGGCCTCGGGTTTTTGTTCGCGATCCGGATCGGATTCAATGCCGACCTAACGACTTTGGCAGTCGTGTTTACCGCGTTGTCGGTCGGTATCGGTTTCGGTCTGCAATACATCGCCGGCGACATCGCGTCGGGCTTTATTCTGTTGTTCGAGCGGCCGGTGCGCGTGGGTGATTTCGTCACGATCGACAACGGCCGTGGTTTGATCAACGGCCGCGTGACCAGTATCAACCTCCGCACGACGGTGATCGAGACGGGCGATAATTTTTCGGTGATCGTGCCGAACTCGAAGCTAGTCAACCAAGTCTTCACCAATTGGTCCTACGGCCATTCACAGCATTCCCGCATCGTCATCGAGGTCAGCGTGGCTTACGATTCTGATGTGGATCTGGTGGACGCTACGTTGGTCCACTCGGCCGATGGCGTGTCGTATGTACTTGATGATCCGAGGCCGAAGGTGCAGTTCCTGCGCTTTAGCGAATCGGCCCTGGATTTTCGCCTTCTGGTCTGGACCGATCAACCACGCCTTGGTCCACAGATTCGCAGCGACATCAACCACCGCATCATTCGGCTATTCCAGGACGAGGGGATCCAGATCCCGTATCCGCGGCAGGAGTTGTATCTGCACAACGGGACGTTGGTGGCCACGAACGAGGATGAAGAGCGGGCGGCAGCGTGATCGAGCGGTAGCCGGTAGCCCGAAGCCGGTTGCCGGTAGTTTAAGCGCGCGGCGGGGTGGTTCGTTCTGTTAACGTAAAATCACAAAAGTGGACTGAAGAATTTTTATTGGACCAACCACCCCCGGGTCGCAAGCGACCCTTGCCCCTCCTTGGCCAAGGAGGGGAGCAATTGCGCTTCGGGCCTTAGCTCTCCATCGCCACGAAGCGCGTCGAAATCAGTGCCTTGCGAATCGAAACACCGGCGGTCAAAGACCGCCTCTAAACGGTGAGCGGAATTGCAAAAAAGCATCCGGCTTCTTCATTACGCTCAACCCACCCTCGCATAGACTAAATCGTCTATCTTAAGTTTATCCGGCGAGAGCAATTTGTAATCCTGCGAATTGTTGTCACCAGGGATCGAAATTCGATACGCGACGGTTTTTCCGCCCGTAAATTGGATCGACATTTCTTCAAAGTATAGCTCGTAGGTGCCGGGGCC
>JBDSEC010000089.1:0-3058 GCA_039920205.1 Pyrinomonadaceae bacterium | reverse complement strand
CCGTTAAGAGGCGGTCTTTGACCGCCGTTGCGCATTACCACAATGCCCGGCGGTCAAAGACCGCCTCTAAACGGTGAAGAGCAGAAAGCACCTCTGAAACATTCACCGCGGCGGTTCGTATCCGAATTTCTTTAAGATCGCTTGACCCTCAGGGCTCAGAACGAACTGGGCGAATTGGCGGGCGGAGTCTTGCTTTTTCGATTCGCGCATGACGCCCATCGCCTGGTCGATCGGCTGATGTAAACTCGCCGGGACCAAAACATACTCACCCTCGCCGGGGCGAACCAAGGATAAAGGCACAAAAGCCAGGTCGACGTTTCCCGTCGCCGCATACTGCTTGACCTGGGAAACGTTCTCGCCGTAAACCACTTTCGTCGATACTTGATCCCACAAACCAAGCGCGCGGAGTGACTCGATCGTGGCGCGGCCGTACGGCGCTAGATCGGGCTTTGCCACCGCAATACGGCCGACCTCTTGGGCGGTGACGTCTTCCAGTTTTTGGGCCTTGAACTTAGCGCCGGGTGGCGACCAAAGGACTAGCACGCCGCGGGCATAATTTGCCACCGTGTCGGGCACGAGCAGGCCCTTCAGGTTCAAGGTATCGATGTGCTCGCGGTCGGCGGCGGCGAATACGTCAAACGGCGCACCATTCTCGATCTGTTTACTCAGGTCGCCCGTGGCGCCAAAACTAAGTACGACCCGAATCCCGGTCTTAGCGGTAAATTGGCGCGCGACCTCGGCCATTGCATCCGACAAATTTGACGCAGCCGCGACGGTGATCTCGGTTTGATCTTGAAATTGAACGGGAGAGGCGGGTGCGCCTGATCTGCGGCAACCGCTCGAGAAAAATAGAACGAAAATTAGTAGCAGCGCTAGCCAATCGAAAGCGAGAACTGACGTTTGACTTGTCTGCGATCGAGACATACCGAAGCTCAGATGCCGGCGCCGTCGGTGAATTCATCCGGACAGTAGCTGCCAACTTCGGAACTGCCGACCTTATACGTATTCATCACGCCAAGCGGGGGCGCATATATGTGCAAGGTGACTAGATCCTGACCGCTGACTTCGGGATTTCCCAACTGGTGAATATCCTCGACGCCAGCGCCGGTGACGCAGCCTGGCCCCATTTCCCGCGCGCTGCGATAGCGAAGCACCTCGGCATTGTCCAGGTTAAAAGTCGATTCCCACAAGACACCTTCGTGAATGCGAACCGTACCGTGCGAGCCGTTGTGGTCGTGGATCGGGCTACGCTGACCGGGACGCCAACACAACACCAAGAGCTCGGCGAATTGATTTCGCATCAGGCGATGGCGCGCATAGGTCGAGGGTTTAAATTGACGGAAGGGGAGAATCTCTTCGTCCGCGATATCCGCCGCGAGGAGCAACTCGTTCAACTCGTCCAAGGTCGGGACGCGCCCCAAGGCGCTCAACCATTGCACCAGATCCTGCAACCCACCGGTGGCCGGTTGGATCGCGTCGGAATGAACCATGGGAACGGTTACGGTAGCAAATTCGGTCGACATAGTAATACCCTCATCGTCCTTGCCTGAGTCGGAAGTCAAATTGCGTTCACGTTCAGGCTAAGCTTATATAGCGCAACCCAAATTGCGTCAACTGCTAAACCAAATATATCACGTTGGACTAGCGGGATGGTACGGCCAAGAGAATCCGCAGATCACGCACATTCGTTCCGGTAGGGCCGGTCATTACCACATCGGTGAGTTTCGAGAAGTAGGTGTGGGAATCGCTTCGAGCCAGGAACTCTTCGGCGTTAAGTCCGGCCCTATCGGCCCGGTCAATTGAGGATTCATCAATGATCGCTCCCGCCGCGGGGCTATTGCCATCGATACCATCAGTACCGGCGCACAAGATCGTAAAAAGGCCGCGCGATCGTGGATCCAATTCAGCGTAGAGCTGAACAAGGCGCAGCGCCGTTTCCGCGTTGCGGCCGCCGATGCCTTTACCGTGGACGCGGCAACCGAACTCGCCTCCGGATAAAAAACAGATCGGTTCGCGGGCACTGAATGATCCAAACCGTTCGACCAATAACGGGCAACCGGCGGCGATCTCTTGCTCGCAAATGTCGGGGGCCAGTTCCACGCGAAAGCCGAGTCGCCGTGCCTCTTCGGCCGCGGCCGCGAGCGCGGTCCCGTTATCCAACAACACTTGATGATGAACCGGTCGTTGCGGCCGCGGTTCCGCTACGGTTTCCGCTGCCGCAAATTCGCGTAGGATGGGCGGCAGTTGGTCAAGCCATCCGTACCGGCGAAGAATCTCCAGCGCAGAAGATTCAGGCGAGATCGGCACGAAGGTTGGCCCGGACGAGACCGCCGCCTCGTCACCCGTATTCGTATCCGAAACGATCAGTCCCAACTTCTGTGCCTTAGATGCAAATCGTAGCAGTCCGCCGCCTTTGATCGAGGAAAACGCCCGACGTACCACATTCATTTCATGGATCGGCGCGCCGGAGTGGAGCAATAGCTGATACAGGTCACAAGTATCGTCCTCGGAGATTCGCGGATCGATCGGCCACTCCATCAGTGCCGATCCGCCCCCGGAGATCAAGAAAATAATGACCGCGTCCGTGGCATCCATTAAACGAAGAAAATCGATCACCGCGCGGCCGGCGTGGCGGCTGGCATAGTCCGGCAGCGGGTGACCACCGTGTAGGAAGCGCCACTTTGGCGACAGATCGGTCTGCGCTTTTCCGGCGCCTTCGCTGGACGCTTCCTCTGGACCAACCGCGATTCCGCTGATCAATGAACTACCAAGCGCCCGTTCCAATCCTTGCGCCATGACGAACGCTGCCTTGCCAAACGCGACGCCATAGATCTTCTTCGATCGATCGATAGTTTGTCCTGCCACCAGCAGTTGACCGTCAACTTCACGAACGGCGGATCGCACGGCATGCGCCGGTTCGACCGCCGCCAGCGCGGCGTCAAAAATTCGGCGTGCCGCCAAGCGACGACTACCCGTGCTGTAAAGTTCTTCCATCATTCGGTCGTAATGTAAGGTAGTAGATTCTTTAGCCGGCCTTCACTGATCCCCTCGACCATCA
>JBDSEC010000088.1:0-5191 GCA_039920205.1 Pyrinomonadaceae bacterium | reverse complement strand
GCCTCCAAGGTTTTGCTCAAGCCAAAGCGGTCGATCTGGTATGGCCGCAGATTATAGGATATCTCGCGGCATTCATCGATGGCGCTTGCAGCAGATTCCGATAGCTCCTCGAGTTGCTCCTTGACCGTATCGGGTTCATCGATATCGTTCAATGCAATAAACGCTCGGTTCTTTATGATCAGCAGACTCTGTCCGATCGAATCGTGTAGTTCGGCGGCGATCCGCTGCCGCTCTTGCTCTTGCGATTCCAGAAGCTTGCGCGAGAATTCCTGTTGGACCTGTTGGCGGCGTTTGAGTTCCTTGACGCGCGCGCGAAAGATCAACAGGGCGATCATCCCCACCGCCAGTACGAGAAAAGCAATGAACCAGGGACGCTTCCAAAACGGTGCTACCACGCTGAGTTTTAACCGCGCACCGTCAGTATTCCAAACTCCATCGGAATTAGCCGCGACGACATGAAAAGTGTATTCACCGGCCGGCAGCGACGGGAAATAGACTTCGCGGATCGTTCCCAGGTCAGTCCAGTTGTCCGAAAGACCTTCCAACCGGTAGCGGAATTTCACCTGTTCAGGTTTAACGAAACTGATGCCGGTGAAGCGGATCTCCAAATTATCGCTATTGGCGCGCATCGAGATACCGTTCGCAGCGCTTACCAGTTGGCGTTCCACCAACACATTTTCGATCTGTACCGGCGGCGGGTCCGGATTTACCGTCACATCGTTTGGATCGATCACGATCACGCCACTTTGCGTGGGATACCAAAGCTTGCCGTCGGCGCTACGGATCCCCGCCGGCTGCCGGCCACCGTTGCATTCGGTGTTGAGCATACCGTCCGCCTTACCGTAAGCAACTGAAGTCAATCGGTCGCTTCGACCTTCGGCCAGGTCATTCAATTCCGGTTTGGCGACCCGGTAAACCCCGCGGTTGCAACTGATCCAAAAATTCCCGCGATTGTCGTCCAGTATCTGAAACACGCCATTATTGAACAGTCCATTGGCGATGGTGTAGTTGAAAAGTTTTCCGTCCTTTAAACGCGACAGGCCGCCGTCGTAAGTGCCGATCCACATCGTTCCGTCCGGGTCTTGATGGAGCGAACGGACGCGGTCACTAGCCAGACCATTGCCGGCGGTAAAGGTATTGAGTTCCGCCTGGCGGCGGCCGTTGTCAGCCCCGTTGTTCAAGCCGGTACTCAAAACGGTCAGGCCGCCGTACGTGCCGACCCAAAGCGCTCCCCCTTTGTCTTCCCACACGACCTTAACGTCATCGTCCGGCAATCCGTTCTCGCGCGATAGATGAGCAACGACCAGTTCACCTTTAAGCTTGAACAATCCGGATCCGGTTCCCACTATAAGATCGCCATCTCGACTGCTGGTAATGGCCCAAACCGCCGTGTGGGGGAGAGATTCAATTTTGCGCAGCGACTGAACTTCCAAGCGAAACAATGCCGTACCATCACCCACCCAAATGTTCCCGCTCGCGTCCTCGTGCAAGGCGGTGACCGAAGGCGCATTTCCCTGAAAGCGCACTTTTAGATCCGAGAATTTACCGTCGCGGTATAAGGCTAATCCCTGCACGGTACCCACATAAATGTCACCGTTACGCGTTTGCAAAATTGGATAGACTTCCGGAAACGGCAGCCCGTCAGCGACCGAATACGAGCGGATGAATTGCCGGCGAACATGATGCAGGCCGCCGTCACCGGCCGCCCAGATGGTTCCCTCGCGATCAAGAAATAATTCGCCCAGATCCAGATTGCCCAGGCCGGCGAGTTGCCCCCAAACGCTGAATCGCCCATCGAAGAACCGCACCAATCCGATTTTCCCGGTATAACCAAAGTAACCGGTGGAAAACCAGATCGCACCACTCTTGTCCTCTAGGAACGGTCGCAAGATCGTTTTCTCCGGTACTCCGTCCTTGACCGTATATCGCCGGACGGTTCCGTCCTTCAATTGGAAGACACTGTCAGCGTCACCCAACCAGAGGAAACCGCGGCTGTCTTCGAACAAATGGATACCGGCAAAATTGTCGTTGTAGTAAGTGAGTTTAATCGGATAGATGATCTCGCGCCCGTCCTGCGTTCTCTCCTTGACCCCATCGGCGCCATAGGTCCAAAGCCGCTTGCTCGGGCTGTAATAAAAGCGTCCTTGGTCGGGAAAACTCTCAGCAGGAACGGTCGGAAACTTGCCGTTCCGAAAATAGCAGTTGCCGGCCGTAGTGACGATGACCAACTCGCCGGTGATATCGGTCACGAATCGCGAGATAGAGTTGGTCGGCAATCCGTCCGCGGTCGTATAAGTGCGGAAAACTCGATCGCGATAGACCGTGATCCCACCTTCTTCCGTACCGGCGATCAACGCGCCATCAGGCAACAGTCGGAGTTGGGCGAAACGATTGCTCGCGATCCCCGGCGAGTTGTTCTTATCAAAGACAGTGAATTTGATCCCGTCAAATCGGACCAATCCATCAAAGGTGGTGAACCAAAGATAGCCATCATTCGTTTGCACGATCCCGCGAACACCATTCTGCGGAAGGCCGTTGTCGGTGGAATACGTATCGATGCGATATTGCGCGCCGAGCGGCGGCGTCACCGTGAGCAACCACATCGCGGCTATCACCCACACGAACACAAATTTGGCAAAACCAAAGCGCATGATCTTGGTCCAGAAAACTGGCGAATTCTAGTTGCTTGCTAATTTCGACCAGAAGAATCAATCGGCCAATCGGGGGGAACTCCTCGGTTAACCCGGAAGAAAGATATGTTCTTGCCCCCTCTTCGTCAACGGGTTTGTGAAGTGAAACTTGATCCAGACGTGACTTAAATCAGCTGGCATTATAGTGTATTCGGTATCTAATGAGCGTGCGAACACTTCAAATCGTGGAATGATTTGATCAGCCATTCCGAGTGCGAGTTGGAAATTAACGCGCGATATTTTTGAGCGAGGCTTGAATTGTGACATCGAGCCCTAGATATCAACACATGTAGGATGTGGTTTGTGAGAACAAGGCATTTTTCAATCATTTTATTGGTCTTTGTCCCGCTTGTCGTAGTAGCGCAACAGTCGCCGCGGGTTACATATGGAGCGAATGGCTATGTTCGAATGGTGACCAATCTTGAAGTTGATAAAAGTTGCGGACACACGGTCGTGGTGGGAAAGGTTCTTGGCGTTGAGAGCTCTGGTGATGATATCGACATTGACTTAAAGCTCCCCGCCGGACGGAGCAATTTAGAAATCGATACGCACGGCATGAATTCCGCGGATCGCATTGCGCTTGTTTCAACGCTGCTTTCAGTCGGAAACCGAATACACGTTGAAATCGGAGTTTGTGGGTCCGGCGGGTTTATGTATGGGCGCGAAATTCGATTGGCGTCCCCTCGTGAGCCCGATTTTCCACCTCCGAGAAAAATACCGTCTGGAGGCAATACATTCGCTGATCTTAAAAAACTCGTTGGGAAAATTTACGCCGAATCCGCGTTAAGAAACAGGCAAGTGCGCCGATGGCTTACCTTGCTTGGCTTTCGAAACATTGACCTACTTACGCACTACACACTTGTTGGAGTACCGATTGAACTGAACGGCGATGACATCATGATAACCGGTTGTGCTCCGCATGAATGTTACAAGACCTCATTAGTCGTTGCGTCGATGAAGACCATGCGCGTATATGTCGCGATATTTGATGGTTCCGTTGCTTCGGTCTATAGCCATGAAAAGAATTGGGATGGTCTTCCGATGCCGATAAGGGCCTGGCTATCCGAGAAGTCAGCACCGTCACAAGTCGTGTTTCGGTGAGAACGCCTAACTTTGGGTTTAGTTCCGGCGCTTTGACAATCTCAACCACATTCAAGTTTAACGTGGCGGACGCAGTGTTTTGGCGGGCGAAGCAATGGATTTGAATTGCGTTCAATCGCGTCACATAGGATTTCGAGACTTAGGGTTTTGGCGGAGTAATTGCACTATCTCATTGTTGTACCAATCGCCAAAGCAAACCGGTTTCCAACCAACGCCAAGTTTGTTGTACTTATCGTCAATCACCTTGGCCGCCGCTAAAGCAACTGCGTCAAGAACAATTCGCTCCACTGGACCCGAGTTCAAAGCTGTTCCTAAATAAATGCCAGCCGTCGCCGCAGTCAGCACGCCAAACAGAGACAATACGCGTCCGGCCGCGCGCGAATACCCGCTTGAACGAGCGACTTCCGAATGATAGGCAACGAGCGCATCGATATCGCGATCCGCATCCTGCTGCAGCCAGCTACGGAATCGCGAAGCTTCATTGCGAAATCGCAAAACGTCGCCAAAATCAATTTCACCGACATTGACCAAATGTCGTAAATCCGGAAAAACCACGTTCCGTTCAATTCGGTCAATTGCTGTCTGGATATTTAGTTCCGTCGCGGAAGATTCATGAGATCCAATCTCTAAGAGCTTGTCGCCAACGATTCCACTGAGTGGCCGCGCCAAAAACAAATCGCAATTGAGGCGAGCGGCAATGCGAATATGTAAATTGCCGACCGCTGCTACTGACAAAGGTTGCGTTCCGAGTCCAGCGAGTGCAAGGCCGGACATTGAGGCAGTTAAAGATTGAGGTAAGTTGGTGTCAATTTCGAAAATCTCGTAACCGCCGTCGCTGTCTTTTCCAATTACTAACGAACCAAAGTTATTTGCGACTTCACGATAATTGGAATTCACAGGTTGTACCGTTACTTCGAAATCGGGGATATCCGAAGTCCCGACTAATCTCAGCTTCTCGATGAGCAGCTTTCGAATGATGAGCTTACAGCGCTCAGGGTTCAGGAAATCATCATAAGCATTGTTGACAACCGGTGCCGCTACCTCAGAGGCAGGTATATGAACAGCGTATCTTTCGGCAGCAACACAAAAGCGTTTGAATGCGAGGCGTCCGGTCGAGGGCAATGATGAAAATAGGCCAGCGAGTTCTTCTGACGAAAGAAATTTGTTTCCAAAATATTCCGGCTCCCAACTCTTATCCTCCTGTATCGCGACAAAACGCGCCACCACGCCAAGCGCGTACTTGTTGACCATGAAGGGGTTGAGGTACACCGATGTTACGAAACGAACTGCCCCACTCTCTGTCAATTCAACAAGCTGGTCGAACGATAGTCCTTGTTGAATAAGTAGGCTGATGAACTCAGCGAACAGAACCGGGTTATCCACGTAAACAAACGTTCTAT
>JBDSEC010000087.1:0-6761 GCA_039920205.1 Pyrinomonadaceae bacterium | reverse complement strand
CGACCACCCAAATGAACGAAATGCTGGCTTTAGCATCCAAAGGCATTAGCGAATTGGTGCTTTTACAAAGAGAGATACTGGCGAAGGCTTAGTGCAACATTTGGTCCCGCAGCACTCATCTAACGCGAGTAGCTGAGGGCAGCTTCGGAGTGTGAAATTATGTTTCGAAGAATGAATCTAATTGGTGTGATCGTAATTTTCGCGGCGGCCGTAGGGGCGTCGGCGCAATCGGTTAATTATACGGACCCTAACGTCGCGTACACGTTTGATTTCCCCAATACGACTTGGCGCAATGTCGCCAAACCGGACGAACTTCGCGGCATTGCCGAATTCGTGTACGGCGACCGGATGGAAGGCTATCTGGTGATCCGCAAAGAGACGGTCGGGGCCGACACCACTCCATCCCAATTAAGTCAGTCCGATCGCAACGACAAGTTGCACTTTTTGCCGGGCTACGTCGACGGCAAGGAAGAGCGGTTTGCCGGAACGCTAACCGGAGCGATCATCACCTACGAATTTACCCAATCGGGCAAAGCCATGATGGGCATGATCTATTATCTGCAAGCCGACCCGCGTACGATATATTCGTTGCGGTTCACCGGTTTGAAAGACAAGGTCGCGCGCATTCGCAATCAGACCGATCTGATCGCGCGCGGCTTTCGCTTGAAATCGTAGGTCGTCGCTTATGCCACTGGCTCCGGGACTCACGATCGGACCTTCTGCCATCAATGGCAAGGGCTGCTTTGCCACCATCGACTTTCCCCGCCGGCGCAAGATCGCCGAATATGCCGGCGAACGCATTACCACCGCCGAAGCAAAACGCCGCGCCCTTCACCGTCGCAAGCTTCGCATTTGCGCCATCGACACCCGCTGGAGTTTGGACGGCAGCGTGGGCGGCAATGGCACCCATTACGTCAATCATAGCTGCGACCCGAACGCCTTCATGATGATCTTGCATGGGCACATTCTCTTCTTTGCGTTGCGCGACATCGCGGCCGGTGACGAGATAACGGTCGATTACGAGACCACGCTTCACGACGATCACAAACGGTGCAGCTGCGGCGCGGCGACTTGTCGCGGTACGATCAACAAGGCCGGCTAAGTTGAATTGCTATGGACTTAGCTAGGATGTGTCGAAAAAAGTGGAACAGCCCTCATTTGCGGCGCGTACGATCTACGATGTAGTTCCCTTTAAACACTGTGAGGTTCATTCCATGATGTCATTATTGCCTAGCTATCTGCCTGAACGTATGAAATTGCCTCTGGTGACCCTCGTTGTACTGGCAGTTGCCGCTTCCGCCGCCCGCGCTCAATCAATTGACGAATTCGTTAACCAGCAAATGGCACAGCGGCATATTCCCGGTTTGGCCGTTGCCGTTATTCGTGACGGCAAGGTAGTGGTGGCCAAAGGGTTTGGAAAGGCGAACGTCGAATTAGATGTGCCGGCCACCGAGAACACCGTTTTCCAACTGGCATCTGTCACTAAACAATTTACTGCTACTGCGATCTTGCTGTTGGTCCAGGACGGGAAGCTCGCGCTGGACGACAAGGTATCTGCGCGGGTCCCTAATTTGCCGGCGGCCTGGGCCAATGTGACTATCCGTCAGTTGTTGACCCACACGTCGGGCGTCAAAAATTATACCGAGACCAAGGATTTCGGTAAGCGTTCGCGTTACGATTTCACTCAAGATGAGATGCTGAAATTGGTCGCGGATGCGCCCCTGGATTTTCCCTCGGGCAGCAAATTCAACTACAGCAACACGGGTTACTTTCTTCTCGGCCTGGTGATCGAGAAGGCCTCGGGAAAGTTATACGGTGAATTCGTTCAACAGCGTATCTTTCAGCCGTTGGGTATGACGGCCACGCGCTTTAATGATATCCACGCGATCGTTAAGAACCGCGCGGCGGGGTACAGTTGGGACGGCAAGGTTTTGCAGAACGCCGATTTTGCTAGCCCGACCCAGCCGTTTTCCGCGGGCGGCTTGATCTCGACCATCACGGACATGATCAAATGGGATGCCGCGTTGAACAGCGACAAGATCTTGCCGAAGGCGGTCTTGGAATCAATGTGGACGGCGACCAAGCTTACGGATGGGTCGGAAACGGGCTACGGTTTCGGTTGGGGTGTGCAAACGAAAAAGGGTCACCGCGTCATTAGTCACAGCGGCGGGATCGACGGTTTTTCGACTGACATTCAACGATTGGTCGACGACCAGGTAACGGTTATCGTGCTGGCGAATTCGGACACAGCCCAGGCAGAGCGGATCTCGCAAGGGATCGCCGCGATCTATGTTCCAGCGGTGGCGGAAGAACCGAAAGTGGCGATCGAAGACAAATCGCCCGAGGTGACCGCGAAACTACGGGCATTTTTGGATCGAGCGGTAGCCGGCACGGTCGATCGCGAGGAGTTCACCGCTCCAGCACAGACCTTCTTTTTCCCCGACAGGATCCTTCAGCTTAAAGAATTTGTAGGCTCATTGGGCGCGATCAGATCGTTTGAGTTGATCGAAGAAGAGGTGCGCGGCGAGAACCGCCGGCGGCGCTATCGCGTTACCGGCGCAAGCGGGGCGGCCTTGATCGGTTGGGTCCTGGCGCCGGACGGCAAGATCGTGGGGATCGGAATAAATCCGGAATAGTTCCCAACGTCCGACAGACTGTTAGTCTGTCGATTTTCGATCCGGTAGTTGCTTGATTCGATTGAACTTGCAACCTATGTAACCAGAATCGACAGACTAACAGTCTGTCGTACGTTTGAGAATCGACAGACTAACAGTCTATCGGACGTTTAAGGTAGAATTTAGTTCTTCTCCCGATTTCAAAGTGGAAATAGGAGTTCGATGAGAGTTCACGCTATTTTTCGAAATTTGTTAATGGTCACCGCACTCGCGGCGACTTTTCTGATGTCGGTTCCGGCCGGTTTGGCCGCAGCTCCGGTGCAGGGGCCCGACCTGCAGGTTCGGGGATCATTCACACCGGCGCAGATCACGCGCGGCAAGACCGTTCGTGCGACGGTGGTATTGACTATCCCGGGTGGCTATCACGCCAACGCCAATAAGGTGCTGGAATCATATTTGATCCCGACTTCGCTTAAGCTGACAACGAGTGGCGGCGCAACGGTGGGAGCCGTGTCTTATCCGCGCGGTGTTTTGAAGAAGTTTGGCTTTTCGGGTGACAAATCCTTATCGGTTTACGAAGGCCGCGTGACGATGACGTTCAACGTGACCGTTCCGGCAAGTTTTTCGGGGAACGAGTTGCTGGTGTCGGGTGAGTTGAGGGTACAGGCATGTGACGACAAGACCTGCTTTGCGCCCAAGACGCTGAAACTGGGCATTCGCGGCCAAGTAAAATAGGCAGATCGGCCGGGTTGGTAGTGCCGCCTTAAGGCGGGTCCTTCCCCTATGGTTTCCTTCCGATGACCGATAGCAGGCGCCCGGTCTTACCGTGCAGTTTCTTTTCCTGACGGTAGGAAAAGAACAGATCGTTGCGATCGATCGTGCAGAGCGGCGCCACCTGGATCTTTTCGGCCGGAACGCCCGCGGCGATCAATTGATTGAAATTTGCCTGATGCAGATCGATCCGCGCGTGGCCTTCGCGGGTCGGTTCGAATAGAGCGGCGGCGTAGGGAAACCGATCGCGGAACGCGGTGATCACGTCATCGCCGACTTCATAACAGCAACGGCCGGCCGCTGGGCCAATGGCAGCCTGCAGATCGAACGGGTCGACCCCGCATTTGTCCTGCAGTTTTTCCACGGTAACCTTGACGATCTCTTCCAAGGTCCCGCGCCACCCGGCGTGGATCGCCGCGTAGGCGCCCGTGCGAGGATCACCCAGCAGAACGGGCACGCAATCCGCCGTCTTAACGGCGGCCAGTATTCCCGGCAAGTTGCCGACCAGGGCGTCGCAGCGGTCGAGTTCGGCTACCGGGTCGGTAGGGCCGGTGATAATGCTTACCGCAGCACTGTGGATCTGCCAAACCGTGGCGAGTGACCAATTGCCGTCAAACACGGCTAGGAAGCGGCGACGGTTCTCTTCTATGTTGGTCGCGGCGTCTTCGTTGTAACCGGCTAGGTTCAATGCATGGTGCGGGAATGCGCTTACGCCACCCGCTCTCGTGGAGAAGCCGTTAGTAAATCCGGCGTTGGTCAGGCCGGTGTTTGAAAGTACCATTACCCCATCGCGGCCGTGCCAGATAAAACCGGCAGCCGCCAATTCAGGCGTCGTTGGAATTTCGCTTGTGATCATTTCCACGGGTATAGACATTATCGAAGTCGCGCGCATTCGTGAAGCGCTAAAGCGCACGGCGCGCTTTGTCGATCGCGTTTTCACGCCAGACGAACGCGCCTATTGCGATAGCCGCGGCGGCGCTGCCCAGCATTATGCCGCGCGCTTCGCCGCCAAGGAAGCAGCGTTAAAGGCCTTGGGGACCGGTTGGTCGGGGGGAATCTCGTGGCATGACGTGGAAGTTATGTCGCGCGAGAACGGCGCGCCCTATTTGGTGCTGAGTGGCGGGGCGTTAGAGGTATTCCACCGATTAACTGGACGCCACCTGCATCTTTCAATGTCCCACACCAACGAGCATGCGATCGCGCAGGTGATCATCGAACGTTAAACGTCACGGTCAATTGCGGGTCCCGCGTGTTCCAATTTCAGAAACTAAGTAAGTACGGCCTCGGGGATTCTTTTCCGTTCGGGTGACGCGGGTAAGTTGCGGTTCGGGCGGTGCGGTTTCCCGCTCGCGCGGTCTTTCAGCCGGAACATTCGTTGATGGTGTGGTTTGCGTGGCGACCGCTTCCGGTGTTACCCGAAAATGCGTCGCGCATTCCGTGTGCGGGGCGTAATGGATGGTAACCGCCATCGTTTCGCGCAGCGGACAACCGGGTCCGGCCAAACGCGCGGTCAACGGATCGACCTGAACAAAATCGATACCAGCCGGGATCGCGAACGCATCGCCGCCCAATTCCGGACGCGCATCCACCGCGCCCTTAATGAACTCGGTCCATACGGGCAACGCGGCCTCGGCCCCGGTCAAGCCAAGTTCGGTATTGTCATCGAAACCGATCCACACCACACAAACCAGGTTCGGCGTGTAGCCGACGAACCAACTATCGTGTGACGTGCCGGTCTTGCCGGCGATGGCGGTGTTTCCGACCGCACCGCGGGCTCGCCGCGCCGTGCCGGATTCGATCACACCCTGCAACATATCGGTGATCATATAGGCCGTATCGGGTTCGATTACCGCACGCGTGCTCGGTTCGGGCTTAACGATCACTTCGCTGTTGCTGTCGTCCAATCGCGCGATCACGTTGGGTTCTACGCGCACTCCGCCATTGGCGAACGCGGTGTAAGCGGCCGCCAACGAGAGCGGCGTCGTCTCGGTTGTGCCAAGCGCCAACGCTGGAAACGGCTGCGGCCGGGGTAATCCGAATTCCGACGCCAAGCGCGAAACCCGTTTTAATCCCGTATGCATCGCCACATCGACGGTCACCGTGTTTAGCGAATGCACCAACCCATCGCGCATCATCACGTCGCGGCCGGAAAAACCGCCGCCATAGTTCACCGGTCGATAGGTCTGGTTGTTGTCATAGATGAAAGCCTGCGGCGAATCGGGAAACATCTCGGCCGGCGAGATGTTGGTCTCCAGCGCCGCTGCATAAACGATCGGTTTGAAGGTCGATCCCGGTTGTCGTTTAGCATCGGTTATCCGATTCAACTGCGACGCAGCATAATCACGACCACCAACCATCGCTACAACATTTCCCGTGCGCGGATCCATCGCCATCAACGCGGCTTGCGGTTTGACCGCGCGGCCGGCGTAGGCTTTGTCCAATTCGTCCATCTGCTGCTTGACCGCGGCTTCGGCCAGATCTTGCAGTTCGGGATCGATAGTGGAGTAGATGCGCGGGGTGCGTTCGTCTGCGTGACCTAACGCTTCCAACTGCTGTTCGGCCACGCGATTAACGTAATCGACAAAGTACGGTGCCGCGGCATCATTGCCGGTCACCGGTGCGATCGATAGGGCTTCTTGCGATGCGGCGGTCGCCTGTTCGACCAAGATCTTTCCATCGCGCAACATACCGGCAAGAACCAAGCGTCGACGGGCCAACGACGCGTCAACATGCCGGTCCGGGGCGTACCGGTTCGGGCTCTGGATCATGCCGGCCAAAGTCGCGGCTTCCGCCAAGGTCAGTTCCTTCAATTCCTTGTTGAAGTATAACCGCGCGGCGTGCGCCATCCCTCGCACTCCGACGGCGCCACGTTGCCCAAGATAGATCTCGTTGCAATAGAGCGCGAAGATCTCTTCTTTGGTCAACCGGCGTTCCAAGGTGACGGCCAATATCGCCTCGGCATACTTGCGCCGCCAGGTGCGTTCCGGGGAAAGGTAGGTATTTTTGATCAACTGCTGGGTGATGGTCGAGGCGCCCTGAGTTTGATCGTTGCTCGCGTTGCGGAGAAAGGCACGGCCGACACCAAAGAGATCGACCCCGCCGTGTTCGAAGAACCGGCGATCTTCGGTGGAAAGGATCGCATCGACCAACACTTTCGGGAGGTCTTGGAAACCCACCGTCGGGCGCGCTCCGGTCTTCATGGACGAATCGTTCGACAGCACTTCCGGTTCCAAGGTGAACGCATTTAGCGTCGCCCCATCACCATCCATCCGGGCGATGCGTCCTGGTGGAGTAAAGTTGACGGTAACCACAACGGGACCGTGATCGTCATTCAGGTAGCGGGGACGGATCTCGACCGCTCCGGCCTGCGTGATA
>JBDSEC010000086.1:0-8892 GCA_039920205.1 Pyrinomonadaceae bacterium | reverse complement strand
AAACAGCCAGCCCGGCGCTTTGGACCTCTAGAAATGTCGCCAAAGTAGGGCACCTTTGAATGCGACAGAATAATTTGCGGCGAGTATACGCTAAGTATTCTTTATCGCCCAAATCCGAGAGTTGGCGACTTGATAGGAACTGGGCTTCCTCTCAAAACGCCTCATTGCGAAACGGCCTGGCCCGCGGGTTAATGGTTACCTGGGCTGGAACAACATTCCCGCAATAGCCAATCAATCGATCTAACTAGCCTGCAACGACCAAGCTATCGCCGGATTGCCCGAACGGCAACGCGGTAAATCCCAACGAACTACGAATTACCTAGAAAACGCCTTGTGGAGACGATCTCCTTAAAACCCGTTGAGTGGGCCAGTTAAACATTGGTCGGAGTCGCCTGAGTCAAGTGCCCGCCTGCAACGCATGCGATGCTAATTTGACGATGACCCGGCGAATGATTTGCGTAGGTCCGGGTCACGGGGAAAAGGGAAAAACTTTGGCCCAACGGCCTAACAGTCAGACGGTTGATCAATTGAACTCCGCAGTTTCTCTAGGGGACGTTAACTAGGTCGAGCGTTACGTGCGCAGTTTGCATTATTTTACCTGCGCGGCGGACCTTAATTCCTTGGTAAGTGCATATTTCAAGGAAACGGACGAGAGCGGGAAAGCACCATTTGGCGCTCGCTTACCGTGAACTGACCGGTGAGAATATCGAATTCATGTGGACTAGGTTGGACTGCTGAAACTGCCGCCGAAGCTTTATCCACTAGCAACAAGCAGCCGGGCCATCCTAGTGAATCGCCAGTCAGGGTGCTAGACTCCGCCTCACCCCGCATTGAAATCGTGTTCATCACTCGGACCGTTCCCACCTGCCACGAACAAATGCCCGATAGCCGTCAGCACGGCTCTGTTCCGCTTATGTGCACAAGTCAAAGTCGTCTGAAAGGAAATGAAATGCTATGGGAGTTGGAAGAGTTGGCGGCGGGATAATCGCCGAATGGATCCAGAAAAAACGTGACATACGCGCGATGGAGCGCCGTTTGGGCCGAAAGGTTTCGGACGAAGAATTGACCTCGATCTCGGCCTGGATGGAAGAACCGGCGGTTCCCAGGCCACCGCGCCTGAGCCACGTCAAGCGGAATTTCGCAGTACTGATCGGGATCGTGGGCGTGGCGGCCGTGTGCTTTGCTTACTTTTTCCACCTCGGTCCCTTTCAGCCGCGTCAACTCGCCGGGTCGTTTCCCGAACAGATCGCTAACTTCAAACGCAACTATGAGCCAAAGGGTTTCTACGCCGTACCCGGGGACAAATATTTTTCAACTACCTACACCTCACCGAGTGGAACAATAGACTACCGCGTTGATACATTTCCCTCGGTCGAAGCGGCCAAGAAAAGTTGGACATCTGGCTCGCGCCCAGCAAGTACGAATCTGGTGGAAATGATGACGATCTCACCGCCGAGCGACGGCATGCTCGGACGTCTAAACCAGCGTGGATTGACTTGGTTCACACTTTTAAGCGGGGCCAGTGTTATTTCGATCAACTATGTACCGGTTGGCAACGCGAAGAACGACCCCGCCAAACGTGAGTCGAATACCAACTCCGTTGCCGACTTTGTTAACCACCTGCCTTACGCGGTGTTTGGCGGCGACGTGCCGAAAAGTCCGGTGCTGTTTACCGTTACCCCAGCGGTTCAAGTACTGGCTTTGTTGGACGAATTTAGCCGAGACAAGGCGGCCGCGCTTAAGAAATATCAGGGCCAATACGTGTTTCTGACCGGAGTGGTTGCCGGTAAAGGCACGGATACCAGCGGCAAGCCTTTTCTCGCCTTTCAAAAACCAGGCTCAGCTGTGGGCGAGGCGAACACCGTTGCGGCTTCGTTCGTCGTAGAGCATAAGGCAGCACTTTTGTCACTTCAATTGGGCCAAGAGGTGATACTCAGCGGTATAGTCAAACCCGGCCCGATCGGGGGAGTTGTGATCGAAGGGTGCGAACTGGAGTAGTCGATCAGTTAGCATTTCAAATTCGACCAAGAATTGCTAATCTGACCATCGCAAGATCCAGGCGATGATCAAAGAATGCCCCAATTGTAAGCGTACCTACGAAGGCCACAGCTTTACCTTCTGCCTGGCTGACGGGGCGTTGCTGTCTGCGCCGTTCGATCCGAACGCTACCAAAGTCCTGAGCGAACCACTTAGGTTCGATCCGCCCTTGACTGCTCCGGCGGCGCAACCGCTGGTTGGATCGCTAATTTCGGAACCACCTACTTTGGGGGTTCATTATCGGCCATTACCGACCGTGGCGAGTCCGGCGGTGCCGGTGTTGGAACCGCTCGTGACAAACGAAGACTTGGCCACAGTAAGCTACGCATCATCCGTGGGCGGTATGCGGCGTTTGCGGTTGGGGCTCTTTGTTGTGGCTACGCTTTGCCTGTTAGGGGCCATTTACACTGGATCGTTATTTCCGGCCGTTCCCGCCCTAGCCCTTTACATCATCGCGATCGGTTTGGGTTTCAAGCGCTCCGATCCTGAGGTCCGATGAGCGACCTGTTCAATTCAACTTCCGCGCGTCTAAGATCCCTCGCACCTTGTGGGCCAAGTCATCGGTGGTGAACGGCTTCTGGATAAAGTTAGCCGAGGCTTCGATCACGCCATGATGCACGATCGCGTCATCCGTGTATCCCGAGGTGAACAGGACGCTCATCGTGGGCAAAAGCAAGGCAACGCGTTCGGCCAACTCGCGGCCGCCCATTATCGGCATTACGACATCGGTCAAGAGCAGTTCGATCGGGCCCGCATAGGTCTCGCAAACGGCGAGCGCTTCGTTGCCATTCCGTGCCTCCAACACGTTGTAACCACATAGGTCGAGTATCTGCCGCGTAAGCGCGCGAACCAGATCCTCGTCTTCGACCACCAGAATGGTTTCCGTGCCGGCGGGCAAGGCCGGATACCCGTTGTTGGATTCTATGAATTCGGTTTGATCATTAATGCGCGGAAAATAGATCTTGAAGACCGTTCCGTGCTCAAGTTCGCTATACACGCGAATGGTGCCTCCACTCTGTCGAACGATCCCGTAAACGGTAGCCAACCCTAGGCCGGTACCCTTGCCGGTCGCCTTGGTCGTAAAAATCGGTTCAAAAATATTTCCAATGATCGCCGGATCTATGCCCACACCGGAGTCGCTGACGGCAAGCATGACATAGGAGCCCAATTCCGCCCCGGCATGTTGACGGGCATAAATGTCATCGAGCGAAACGTTGCTGGTCTCTAGGGTCAATTTACCGCCTTGCGGCATGGCATCGCGGGCATTGACCGCCAAATTCAAAATGATCTGCGAAAGCTGTCCCGGGTCCACTTTTACCGGGCCGGTATCGGGATCTAGATGCGCGACCAACTCGACGTTCTCACCGATCAGGCGTTGCAGCATTTTGCTCGTGTCAGCGATCACTTGATTTAGCGAGAGGACTTTGGGTTGGAGAACTTGTTGCCGGCTAAAAGCAAGCAGTTGATAAGTTAAGTCCGCCGAATGTTCGCCGGCCTTCTTGATCTCCTCAATATTTCGACGCAACGGATCATTGTCCGACATCTTCCTGAGCGTCAGGTCGCTATAACCGTTGATCGCGGTCAACATGTTATTGAAATCATGGGCGATGCCGCCCACCAACTGGCCGATCGCTTCCATCTTCTGCGCCTGTCTCAATTGATCTTCAAGTTGTCTCCGTTCGGTGACGTCCCGCGCAATACCGCGTACACCCACTGGCACGCCATTCTCAAGGATCATGCTTGTGTTTATCTCGATCGGGATGCGGTGGCCGTCTTTCGCCAGTAGCTCCGATTCGTAGGCGGTAAAATTATCGCCCATCATTTTTTGCGCCATCATTTGTCTGACGGTGGCGATGTGGTCCGGTGCGACGACCTGATCGAGGTTCATGGCGAGTGCTTCGTCCCGGGTGTAACCCGTAATACGTTCGACCGCCTGGTTGATCGAGGTGTAGTTTCCTTCGAGATCGATCGAATAGATGATGTCATGGGCGTTCTCGATCAAGTCACGGTACAGCTCTTCACTCTTGCGCAGTTCCTGCTCGGCGCGATTGCGCTCGGTAATATCGCGCGCGATGCCTTGCACGCCGACCGCCACCCCGTCGTCGTACACAATGCTGCTGCGAACTTCGACGGCGATCCGGCGACCGTCTTTGGCGAGGATATTGAATTCGCTCACCCCAACAACCTCGCCCGCCATTCTTCGTCGAAGCTGCTCGCGGGCCAGGTCCAAGGACTCCGGCGCGATCCACTCCGCGAGATTCCGGCTAAGCGATTCTTCGCGGGTGAATCCGGTGATGCGTTCGCAGGCCTGATTGACCGAAGTGAAGTTGCCCTGCAGGTCGTTGGTATAAATGATGTCGTAGGCGTTCTCGATCAGTTCGCGATAGCGTTCTTCGCTCTTCCGCAATTCGCGCTCGGCGCGTTTGCGTTCCGTGATATCGCGCGCAATACCGTGTATGCCCACCACTTTCCCATCTTCGCGAATGACACTCGTATTCACATCGAGCGGTATTCGGAAGCCATTCTTGGCGATTATCTCGGACTCATAAACCGTATTGTCAACACCGTTTACCTTTGTGCCCATCATTTCCCAGACCAATGCGAGAAATTCGGGCGAAACAGTTTGAGCTAGATCCAAGCCAAGCGCCTCGTCACGGGTGTAACCGGTCATCCGCACCCCGGCCTCGTTGATGGAAGTGAAGCGACCCTTCAGGTCAACGGTAAATATAATGTCGTGGGCATTTTCGATCAGGTCTTGGTATTGATTCTTTGAGGACTGGAGTTCTTGTTCGGCTCGCTTGCGTTCGGTGATGTCCATCGTTACACCGCGAAAACCGATGGGCTGGCCAAGGGAGTCCCGGATGACGGTGGAATTCGATTCGACCCACACGACCTTTCCATCTTTGGCGATCCACCGGTACTCGAGTTTGCCCCCGTGCCCTTCGGTAAAATGCGCCTCCGCTTCCCGCTCGATGCGCGCACGATCCTCCGGATGGATTACCGATCGCCAGAAATTTGGTGACGCCTGCCATTCTTCAACGCTATAACCGAGCATCGTTTCTACATAGTTACTGACAAAGTTGGACCGTTGACCGGGAATTTCAAATTCACCCCAATCCTCCCAAACAATGCCGGGCACATTGGCCACGATCTTATTCAGGCGTTCGCGTTGGTTTTGGATCTCGAAGTTCAGCCGTTCCTGGGCGGCCCCGGCCAACTTGCGCTCGGTTTCGTCCTGTACCAGGGCAACAAAGTAATGAACCGAACCGTCGGCGCGACGCAGACATTTCACCGAGATCGTCGTATAAACGACCTGACCGTCCCGGCGGATCCAGCGCTTGTCCATCGAGTAGCCGTCGCACTCGCCGGCCATGACGCGGTCAAAGTTAGCGACATCCGGCGCCAGGTCGTCCGGGTGAGTCAGTGCCGCCCAAGAAGTTAGCAATAACTCCGCGCGATCGTAGCCCATGATCGCGCAGATCTGGTCGTTCACTTCAATGAATCCTTTGTCTGGCGAGGTGATCGCCATACCGATCAAGCCCAATTCGAAGTAGCTTCTAAATCGTTCCTCGCTTTCGCGGAGCGCTTCCTCGGTTTGCTGGCGTTCGGTGATGTCCTCGATGGTTCCTTCATAATGCAGCAAATTACCGGCTTCATCACGGACCGCCCGAACATTCTCGCGGGTCCAGATCTTGGTACCGTCGCGGCGAAATACCTCGTTGGTTGTTCCCTGTATCGAACCGCTCGCGTCCAAGCTTCGCCGGAACTCCCCCCGCTCAGTGGGATCAACATAATGTTGTCGTGCTATGTCGGTGCGATCCGCCAGCAATTCGGCCGGTGTTCCGTAGCCCAACATTCGGGCGAGAGCCGGGTTGGCAGAGATGAAACGTCCATCCGGCGTTGATTGAAAAATGCCCTCCGCGGCATTTTCAAAGATACCGCGATACTTCTCCTCGGCAGCCTGCAGGGCCGCTTCGGCGTTTCTACGGTCAGTAATATCGCGGGAATTCAGCACGATGCCGGCCACCGCGGGTTTGGCGAGAAGATTGCTAGCGATCGATTCCATGACTCGCCAAGTGCCGTTCCTATGTTTGATTCGAAAGGTACCGGACACAATGGAATCAGGATTCTGCATCAACTGCTGAAAGATATTAATGAGATCCGAAATGTCGTCCGGGTGGATCAGTTCAAGCCCAGCCTTACCGACTAGCTCCTCCGGCGTGTAGCCCAAGACCCGCTCGACCCCCGGACTGGTATAGCGGCGGATCACCTTTTCATCAAAGATCGAGACCACATCGGCCGAGTTTTCGATCAGTGAACGGTAGTAGGTCTCACTGCGCTGGTGGGCGAAGTCGGCTTGTCTGCGATCCGTGATGTCACGAATGTTGCATTGAATGACCTGACGGTCGCCTTCGGTGTAAACGTTACTGACAAACTCTAATTCTCGGCGGGCTCCGGCTTTGGTTTCCAAGGTAAGATCCGCATAACGGAAATACCCATTCTCCTGCAGTTCCGCAAACGCCGTTTTACTCGCTTCCTCATCCTTCAGCAGACCGATTTCCCAAAGCTCTTTGCCGAGAAATTCCTCGCGCGCGTAACCTAAAAGCGCCACCATGAATGGATTTGCGTCGATGATCTTTCGTGTCAACGCGTCAAGAATGAGTATTCCATCGCGTGCAGATTCAAAGAGCCGACGATAACGGACCTCGGATTCCGATAAGTTAACGGTCTCCACATCGAGAACTGCCATAATTTCGTCTCTAGGGAAATTGAAAAGGACGACAATACCAAGAGGGGGGAACCACGGGGTACCGAGGGGAACTTGCGCTATTAACAAAGTGGACCTAAGCGAGACGCTTGTCAATGATATGCTTCAGCTAATGGGAGCTCCTTAGGAATTTGGGTTGAGTAAGGTACATTAGATTTGATGACCGCGGAGCACAATTATTTCAATTACTTCACCGAGATCGAGGACGTTTTTGTCCGATTGCGCGGAAAACATGTGTTTATTTCGCCGTTGGATTGGGTTTTGATCGAGCAGTGGAAGACCAAAGGAATACCGCTTTACGTGGTGCTGCGCGGCATCGAAACGGCCTTTGCCTCGCATGCAGCCAAGCAACAAAAACGTGCGGTAAAAACGTTGCTTTATTGTCAGGAAGAGGTGGAAGCGCAGTACACCGAATGGATGGAGTCGCAGGTGGGCGCTACGGCCGTGGATGGCGAAGAAGCTCCGGCGGAGGTCAAATCTTCGGGACTTCCGTTTCCGCGCGAAGCGATCGCGGAACATTTGGACGAGGGGTTAAAGGCCTTGCGCGAATTCAGCGCCAACGGGGCCGGGGACTCGCCCGCGCTGGCGGAATCGGTGCACCGGGTAGTGACTAGGCTAGCGGCGATCGCCGGTGATTTTGCCCGGGCAGTGACGCCGGATGCCGAAGCGTTGGAAGATGGTTTGACCGAACTTGAACGGGTCTTGCACAACGCATTGTTAACGCAATTGCCCGCCCTCGAGATCGCCGAAGCCACCAAATCCGCGGCCGAGCAGTTAAAGCCGTACAAAGCGCGTATGGAAAAGGCCACGTACGAACAAACGCGTGATGGCCTGGTATTGAAACAGTTACTAAATCAAAAGAATCTGCCGCGGCTGAGTCTTTTTTATATCTGAGAAATTACGCAAATGAGACGACGCCAAACCCGTAAACCACGTCCCGCCGAAAGCCAAAACGAGCAGACCGCGCCGGTCGAGATCGAAGTTGTGATCGAACGTATCATTCCCGGAGGCTTTGGCCTGGGTCATTGGGAGGGACAGACCGTGATGGTTCCGCTGACCGTGCCGGGCGATAAGGCCTGGGCGCGGGTCGAACGCAAATCGGGAAAGGTCCTGTTTGCGCGTTTACTAAACGTGTCCGAAAGCGGTCCGGATCGGGTTTTGCCTGGCTGCGAGTATTTTGGGATTTGCGGCGGTTGTGATTTTCAGCAGTTGAACTACGCATCGCAGTTGCGGGCAAAATCCGCCATCATTCAAGATTGTTTTCGCCGCATCGCCGGGGTTTCGTTGGAGGACGTAACGGTTGTACCGTCGCCGGACCCGTGGGCTTATCGTTCCCGCGCGGAATGGCAATGTCATCCGGATCCTCCGGTCGTGGGTTATTTCGAGCGCGGGTCGCATAAAATATGTGATGTGGCCGTGTGTCCGATCCTTACATCCGGCGTCCAAAAGGCGTTGATCGCGGCCCGCGCGCGGGTCAGCGATGCCGACGGCCGCATCCGCGCCGGCGAGATCCAAGCGACCGAAGGTGACGATGGCGTGGCGGTCACGCCACCGGTGATCGGTGGCCCCGGCCGATTGGTCCATCGCCGGATCGGCGAGTTCCTTTACGAATACGGTGCGGAGAGTTTCTTTCAGGCCAATGCGGGCTTACTTCCGGCTTTGGTTGATCTGGTGACGGCCGATGCGATCGGACGGTTGGCGGTCGATCTCTACTGCGGCGTCGGATTATTCTCGCTGCCGCTGGCGCGGCGGTTTGAACAACTGCACGGGGTTGAAGGCGACGAAGGTGCGATCGCGTTCGCCGACCACAATGCTACCGAAGCGGGTTTGACCAACACGACTTTCATCAATGGATCGGTGGATCAATGGCTAGACGAAGAAGCGCCGCAATTGGGAACGATCGACCTGTTGGTGCTTGACCCACCGCGCACTGGCGCCGGTTCGCAAACGATCGATGCGATCACGGCCGCCGCGCCCAACCGGATAGTTTACGTTTCGTGCGATCCGGCCACCCTGGCCCGTGACACTAAACAACTGCTCAAAAGCGGTTACGGTTTGACCTCAGTAACTGGCTTTGACCTCTTTCC
>JBDSEC010000085.1:0-5422 GCA_039920205.1 Pyrinomonadaceae bacterium | reverse complement strand
ATGGAAATGAGCATGCTCATTTCCATACCTCGGCGCCCATGATCTCGGGCGCGAAAAACTGCCGTTGGTCGAAATGACCCCGGCAAAAGCGCGGCCATTGATGTCGGGGTAGAATCATTTTGATTCTACGGACGGGCGGAAAGGAACGTCAAGCGGCGGATTCTGAATCCTTTTGGGTGGTTCGCAAAGTTCTTTCACCTGCCAGCCTCATATGTTGTAGTCTTTCAGTCAGAACATGAAGCAAAGCGACATACGATCATTTGACGAAGTTTTCCCCCCACTAGAAGCGAGCGTACTAATAAAAGTGTGCGGCATTACGAACCTGGTCGATGCTCTGTTTTGCGCCGGCGCCGGAGTCGATATGTTGGGGTTCAACTTTTACCGGCGAAGCCCGCGATTCATCGAGCCGGAAACCGCTCGCACGATTATTGATGAATTACCGGATTCGGTGTTGGCGGTGGGATTGTTCGTCAACGAACCTGGGCCCGAATCGGTGGCGGAAATTGTCAGACAAGCCGGAGTCAGCGCGATCCAACTGCATGGCGAGGAGACGCCGGATTTTTGTGCCCGCCTTTCTGCCTGGCCTGTGATCAAAGCTTTCAGGGTGCGACCCGGGTTCGATCCCGCCGAGATCGGCGCCTATCAAACTTCGGCCATCTTGCTGGACGCTTTCACCATCAAAGAACACGGTGGAACTGGACACACGTTTGATTGGGACCGGGCCAAGGAATTGCCCGCGGCCGTTTCGCGGTTGTTTCTGGCCGGTGGATTGGGTGCCGACAATGTCGCGCAGGCGATCGCAGCCGTCCGTCCCTACGCCGTTGACACGTGTAGCCGCTTGGAACAACGGCCAGGTGTGAAAGACCACGAATTGGTCACTCGATTTGTCGACGCGGTTCATTCAATCGAAAAGTAAATGCTTGACGCTGCTGCGCGAGCAATGTCATAAATTAAGTATCCAAGATCTTCTGCGTTACCCCTGCCCCCGACCGATCCTTCGTTAGTTAAGTTATGGTTTCGATAGATTTGCCTATAAATACATCGACCGGCCGGAGCCAGGGACGGGTGTTGATCGTTAGCGACGGCCCGTTGAACGAACTTTGCACCGTGGCGCTTGATCGTGCTGGGTTCGCCGTGGTCGGGGTAACGGGCGGCGCCGCGGCGTTAGTCTCCGTGCGGCAGACCCGTCCGCATCTGATCGTCGCCGACACCGTGTTGAAGGGGATCGGCCGTGACGAATTGATCCAAGCCTTGGTTCAAGCGAAAGAGCAGATCCCGCTGATCTTGATCGGCCGCGAACCCGCTGATCTAGCAACTCGTGAACACGCGCTTGCCTCCGGTGCGTTCGATTACTTCTCGCTCCCGGCGGAACGCAGTTTGTTCCTACGTCGCGCCGCACAGTTGGTCAAACACAAACAGACCTATGACAATTTACGCGCCGAAGCCGATCGTGATTATTTAACGGGATTGTCGAACCGCCGTCGTTTCCGCACCGCACTCGGTCAGGAGGTCGAACGGTGGCGGCGCTATCAGGTAAATTGCGGTTTGTTATTGCTCGATATCGATTTTCTTAAAAAGATCAACGACGCGCATGGCCACTCGGCCGGTGATCGGGTCATTCGTCATGTTGCCAGTACGCTGATCGAACTATCGCGGGATAACGATACCGCAGCACGTTTGGGTGGCGAAGAGTTTGCGCTTTTGCTGGCCGGCGCTGACGCGCAACGCGCGGCCGCCGCGGCCGAAAGGGTGCGACAGGCGGTTGAGGGAATCGCCGTTGACGAGATCGGAATCGTTACCGTAAGCCTGGGTGTGGCTTCCTGCCCGAGGCAAGCGGTCAGTGAGCGAACGTTGTATGCCGCCGCGGACGCGGCACTATATGAAGCCAAGAATAATGGCCGTAATCGGTTTGTGGTCGCGCCGGCCAGCGATCTGATCCTTACCGCGCGTGGCTAGTTCCGTCGAATAACTACGAGTTCTGGTAGTAGTAAAAAAATCCTGCCAGCATACCTACGTTTTAACTCTTCTTGCTAATATACTTCTGCCTGCGCGAACGCCTTGACCTGTCGTTTGTGGCCAGCTTCTGGCGCGCTCTCCGAGCCGTGATTTGCGCAGTTCGATCGGCGTTTAAGAGGGTTCGACCATAAATTCGAAAAAGGTGATCATCATGAATAAATTTGTCCGCGCGAATGCCTTGCTTCCGGTCGGCCTCTTAATAATTGCCGCCACCGCACTGATACTAATTAACGCGGCAAACCTAAGCGCACAAACGATCAATGTGGCCAACATTTCCGGCACGGTTCGCGATCAGAATGGCGCGGTGGTTCCGGGTGCGGAGGTTGATCTTTGGAATCGCCTTACGGGCGCCAAACGTACCAGCCAAACCAGCGACGACGGACGCTTCATTCTCGCGAATCTACCGTTGACCGGCGAATACGTGATGAAGGTCACCAAGGCTGGGTTCAACGTGCAGGACGTTCCCGTCATTCAATTGAAGGCGGGTGAGACCGCGACGATCGAAGTGGCTTTGGGGGCCGCCGGTTCAACCACTTCGGTCACGATCGTTGGCACGACCGAGGGTGTTCAGGGTGATTCCGCCCAACTGGGCACGCGGTTGGATGCGAAAAAGATCGACGAGACCTCGATCCTCGGCCGGAAAATGACCAATCTGATCAACTTGAATTCTGCGACCCGGCCGGCACGCGGGACGGGCGATCTGTTTCTGAACAACTATTTGTTTGTTGCGAACGGCAGCGGCCGGCGGCAGACGGCGTTCACCTTGGATGGCGGGTCGAGCGACGATGATTGGGGTCGGCAAACGGTCTTCACCAACGTCCCGTTGTCGTCGCTGCAAGAGTTCACCGTCTTAACCAACGCGGCGTCGGCCGAATACGGCCGCACGGCGGGCAGCGTCGTTAATATCGTCACTAAAGCCGGAACCAACGATTACCACTTTGACCTGCTTTCGACGTTTCGACCCGGCGGGATCGAAGCGAACCCACCTGCCACCCCGTTCGGCACCCCTTTGCTAAAGGACAGACTGGTTCAACTTAGTGGCGCGGTGTCAGGGCCTATTTACAAAGATCGCACCCACTTCATGATCAGCGGTGAATATAACCGTCAGTTACGCGATTCCGTGGTCACTTCTTCGTTGGCGCCGGGAGTATTTCAAGGGATCTACCACCAGGGTCTTTTGCTGGCGCGAGTAGATCACAAGATCAATGAAAGGAACACGCTGACCGGCCGCTTTAACCTTGATGTCTTCAGCGACACGAATCCGCAGGACGCCGTGGGCAATTTTGTGCTACCGAGCGCGGGTCGTACTTTTCGCCGGCGGGCCTACGTCGGGCAACTCTCCGAAACTATGGTGATAAGTCCGCGCTTGGTCAACGAAGTTCGTGCGCAGTTCCAATTCGGTTCGCCGATCACCCAGTTCGATCCGATCAGCCCGTCTCCACAATTCGTGCGGACCCTCGCTACGGGCGCGGCCTTATCGACCGAAGGCGAATCGCGGGTGGCCAACCTGACCAATCATCAATATCAGTTTGCCGATACCTTAACCTACGCGGTCGGACGGCATGATCTGCGGTTTGGCGGGGATGCGATCCATTCATCGTCCGGCGGCCTGGGGCAGGAGTTCGGCACTGGATTCTTTCAAGGGCAATTTACGTTCAATCCGGGCGTGGGCTGCGTGGGATCGGTTTGCCAGCCGACCTCGACACTGACGATCGCCAATGTGCAGCGATATACGCAGAGTTTCGGTAACTCGACTTACGCCGTGAAAGAATGGAATTGGTCGCTGTTTGCGCAGGATAATTTCCGCGTTCGGCGCGATCTAACTTTGAACCTGGGCGTGCGGTATGACCGGCAGACTTTTACTGATGACACGAACAATATTGCTCCTCGGGTGGGGTTCGCTTACAACGTGAAAGGTGATGGCAAGACCATCATTCGCGGTAGCTATGGAATTTACTATTCGCAACTTCGGGCGAACTTGGGCGCGCAGTTTGCGTTGAGTGGCGCGACCGGCGTTTTCACCTACACCGCGAATAACGGTCAGCCCGGGTTTCCTACTTCGTTGACACCGTTCGCAACTTTCCCTTTAGGTGCGATCCCGGCGCGTAACATCGTGATCCGGCCGGGGCGCCGCGACTACTACAACCAATTTTTCGATGTGTCGAAATTGCGCGGTTATGCCGATAAATTGCTTAGCCCCTATACGCAGCAGGCAACGTTCGGATTCGAACGCGAATTGCCGGGTAAGTGGATCTTAAGCGCCGATTGGGTATATGCCCACACGATCAAGATCGACCGGCTGTTGGACATGAACGCCCCGTCGCCCTTCATTCGCACTGCTTCCGGGCAAACCCGCACCGCCGCCGCGGCCGATGCTACCCGTCCAATCGTTCCGGTCAACAATGGGTACCGCCGCATTCAAGTTGTTTCCAATGAAGGTACGAGCATTTATCATGGGCTGCAAACCAAACTGACCAAGCGGTTCGGCAACGATTTCTCGTTGCTAGTCAGCTATACCTGGTCGCATACGATCAATAACGTCGAACCGGATGCGGGCAGCGGTGATCCGAACGAATTCAGCCGGTTGGACAACTTCGAAAAGGCGAACAGCCAGTTGGACCAGCGTCACCGCGCGGTTATCAGCGGTTGGTGGAATTTGCCGTATCACTTTGTCTTTGGCGGGGTGACGACGTTGGCCTCGGGCCGACCGTATAACATCATCACTGGCACCGACAACAATGGTGATGGAGCGAATGTTGATCGTCCGGTGATCAACGGAGTGTTGCTGTCGCGCAATGCGGGCAAGACTTCGCCGATCTATGACACGTCCCTGTTTATCGAGCGCGAGTTCAAGTTGACCGAACGACTCGGGCTGGGTTTCCGCGCCGAGGGGTTCAATATCTTTAACCATTCGAACACGGTCGGTCGGAATGCGACTTACGGTAACGCAGCGAACGGGTTGCCGGCGGCGACGCTGGGCCAAGTTCTGGCGGGCGTGGCGAACGTGGAGCCAGGCCGTCAGTTCCAGTTCCAAGTTCACTTGCGCTACTAGACCGCTGCGTTTTCATTAGCACCTTCAAGTGGGTTGGTAGTACCGCAACTTCAGGCGGGTTTTTTGACACATGTCCAGGCACCATTGGTTAAATGACAACCCGCCTGAAAGGCGGTACTACCAACCTGTGATTTTTTGATCGGACAATTTATTTTATGAGATTTAGAACCGGCGTTGGGTTAATGGTCTGCGTCGCATCGTTGGTCTTTGCCGGGGCCTGCAAACCGCGCCAAAGCGCTAGTAATTTGGCCCGCGTTACGGTCAAGGACGCCAGCGGGCAAGACGTCGCCATCGGCGATGCTGCGCGAATAGTTTCGGCGAATACAGCACTAACCGAAACCATCATCGCGTTGG
>JBDSEC010000084.1:0-5519 GCA_039920205.1 Pyrinomonadaceae bacterium | reverse complement strand
TGACGAACATGTAATGGTCCGATCGATAAAACGCCTTTTCGTCCGGCATGGGATCAGGGATGATCAACAAATTGTTTGCCGCGACCACATCGATCAGCATTGGCCCTAAGCTGGAATGCTCGGCCCCGAATCCAACGATGGTTTTAACCGGCCCGTAAACCTCGGTTCCCATGCCATCTAAATTCAAATCGGCCGCGACCCGCTTTATATTCCAAGTCGGATTGCCGACCCAATACTCCGACCCCAACCCACCATACTCTTCTCCGGTGACCGCGAGGAAAATGATCGATCGTTTCGGGCGCGCCGGCGCGCTGGTGAACGCTTCGGCCACGGCCAGCATCTCCGCCACACCTAAGCCATTATCGGCCGCGCCCGGATAAACCCGTCCATTTGCCGCCGTGCCGAAAGCATCGTAATGGGCGGTAAATACGATCGCTTCCTCCCTAAGCTTCTGATCGGAACCTTCCAAAAGCGCCGCTACATTATTCCCGTTACCTTTGGTGGTTTTGCCTTTGAGCACCAACTTGGCACTTTGCTTCAGCCCGTACGGCTTAAAAGTGGTGCCTTCAGCATTTGTCTTCGCTTGTGCAAACGTCCGGCCTGATTTAGTAAAGAGTTTTTCAGCGGTTGCATCGCTGACCATATAGATCGGCGGTATGAAGCCGGGCATACCCGGGCCGTCGGCCCTCTCGATCTGACGGCGCGAAAGGTAATCCGCGAGTTCGGCATAGGGATGTTCCTCTTGTGCATTTTGGATCAAGATGATCCCGGACACATCCCGCTGGAACAACGAACCAAGGATCTGTTGTTTGACCCCGGAACTGTCCCAGCTCTTTTTGCTGATGCCCGGCGGCGGGCCGTTCATCACCACAGCGATCTTACCGCTAAGATCAACTCCGGTCAGGTCATCCCGCTCGGGCTGGCGCGCCTGCAAACCATAGGCAACAAAAACCAGGTCTCCGGCACGGGTTTTATCACCGCCATACAGCGGCACGGGAACAAAGTCCGGTCCCAGTTTGTACTCTTCGTCGCCGATCTTAAGAGTTGTTTCCGGCGCCCAGGTCAATTCACGAAACTTTACGGATTGAAAATACGAACCCTTATCGCCCTGCGGCGTCAGTTTCAACCGCGCGAATTGATCGGCAATATATTGCGCCGCCTTATCGCCGCCCGGTTGGGCAGTCCCCCGCCCTTGCATATCATCGGCGGAAAGCGCGGTGACGTAGTTGCGGATGGAGTCAACCTTGACCCGATCGGCCAGATCGATCTCAGCAGCCGAAAGCTTCGCCGGTGCGGGAGCAACTTGTTGTGCCGAGACCAAGGCCGGTAACAGCAAAAAGATCAGCAGCGTTTGAAAACTGCGCCGTGTCGTCGTCCACCAATGATCCATAATGATCGAATTACCTCGCCAATATTATTTCCGTCAAGTGAATGAATCTTTGCTTATTCCCAATCCGTATGCACAAAACCAAGTTCGGGTTTGTCGGTCCGCTCGTAAGTATGCGCGCCAAAGAAATCGCGCTGTGCCTGGGTCAGGTTCTGCGGCAGGTCGGCCGTGCGATAGCTGTCGAAATAACCCAGGCTGGCCGACATCGCCAAGACCGGAATGCCATGCTGCTGCGCGACGCTGATCGCCGTCCGCCAATTCTTTTGAGCCGTCGCCAGCCAGCTCCGGAAGTCCTCATCAAGTAATAAATTCTTCAACTCGGGGTCGCGTACAAAGGCCGCCTTGATCCGGTCGAGGAACCGCGCGCGGATGATGCATCCGCCCTTCCAGATACGCGCCATCTCGGCCAGGTTGATATTCCAGCTATGCTCGACAGAACCCGCGCGGATCAGATTGAATCCTTGTGCATAGGAACACATTTTCGAAGCGTAAAGGGCATCATGCACGGCGCTGATCAGATAGGTTCCGTCACCCGTCCAGGCCGGCGCGTTGGGTCCAGCGATGACCGTGCTGGCAGTAACGCGTTCATCCTTTTGGGCGGAAAGAAACCGCGCTTCGATCGCGGCGTTGATGGTCGGGATGGCCACGCCATAATCCAGCGCGTTCTGCGCGGTCCATTTGCCGGTACCCTTCTGACCGGCTTTGTCCAAGATCAGATCGACCAACGGCCGGCTCGTTTCGGTATCCTTCACGCGAAACACTTTGGCGGTGATCTCGATCAAGTAGGAATCCAGCAACCCTTTATTCCATTCGGTAAAGATGTCTGCGAGTTGATCAGCGTTCAGCCCCAGTACCCGGCGCATGAGGTCATAGGCTTCGGCGATCAACTGCATATCGCCGTACTCGATGCCGTTGTGCACCATCTTGACGAAATGGCCCGCGCCGTCCGGCCCGATGTAGGTCGTACAGGCGCCGTCTTCGGTCTCGGCCGCAATGGCTTCCCAAATGGGCCGGATCGCCTCGTACGCGTCAGCCGCGCCGCCCGGCATCAAGGAGGGACCGTGCAACGCGCCCTCTTCACCACCGGAAACACCAGAACCCACGAAAAGAAACCCCTCGGCTTTTAACGCCTTTTCGCGGCGCATGGTGTCGTGATAATCACTGTTGCCGCCGTCGATCAAAATATCGCCAGGTTCCAAGAAAGGTTTGAATTGATCGATGGTCCAATCGACGGGATCGCCGGCCTTTACCATGACGAGTATCTTGCGCGGTCGGGCCAAGGCGCGGACAAATTCGCCAGGATCGCTGGTGGTAAAGAACTGCTTATCACGGCCGGGGCCGGCGCAGAACGCGTCAAAGAAAGTGTCCTTACGATTCCAGCACGCGACCTGGAAACCACGGCTCTCTACATTGAGCGCCAAATTCGATCCCATTACGCCCATACCCGCCACTCCGAAATCTGACTGTGTCATAAGTAATGATCCCTTACCGATCCGTATTCACTAATGTTAATTTGGATTTCATCAAGCTTGGAACTTGGAGCTTAGTTGTTCGAAAGTGTTTCACTATCGAGTTCACTTCCAAGTTAAATAATTAGCCAAAGTTCCAAGCTCTAAGCTCTCGTTCCGACCATTTCTAACAGCCACCGCAACCCCGCCGCCGCGTCATTTCCAACATCCAACCGCAGCGCGCGGCGATTCCGTTTCGCCAGGGAGGTAAAATCACCCGAGGCCTGCGCCTGCTTCAACACGCTGAAGGTATAGGGCTCGCCCGGGATGCCAAGGTCAACCGCGTCCACGTCGGTGATCTGCAGGAATACGCCGCTGTCCGGGCCGCCTTTATGTAACTGACCGGTTGAATGCAGGAAACGCGGGCCATACCCGACCGTGGTCGCAACTTTGAACTTGTCTTGCACCCGTCCGCGGATCGCTTGCAGCAATCGCGTATGTTCTTCCGTCTCTTGGATATAGGCCAACACCGCGAAATAATCACCCGTCTTGACGCCCGCCATCAGCGCCGAAAGCGCAGTCGACACCGACGAAACGTCTTCCGGCAACATTCCGTAAACAGATAGCGCGCCGTCGGTCGCCAACGCCTCGGTGATGGGCAATTCACCGCTTTCTTTGAACTCCGCCAATAACGCGTTGGTAGCGTCTTTACTCTCTTGCACATTCGGTTGATCGAATGGGTTGATGCTCATCAAATGCCCGGCCACGGCGGTGGCTAATTCCCATTGAAAGAATTCCGCGCCCAAACCGATCGGTCCGTCCAGGGCATGCTCGACCACCGGATGACCGGCCGCCGCTAAAGCTTCCAGCTTTGCTCTGGTCTCGGGTAAAGGTGCGCCGGAATGGATAAAGGCGAATAACCGATCATCGCCATATTCATCCGGCGCGCCCAGGTCTTCGTGGGCGATCGGGATTATGCCCTTGCCTTCCTTGCCCGTGCTTTCGGCTACTAGCTGCTCGATCCATAGTCCGACCGATTCTAAATCGCCGTCGGCCACGATGGTCAATTTATCGCGACCGGCCGCGGCGGCCGCGCCCATCAAGGCCCCCAGCCGAAAGGCGGGATTGTGTTCAGCGCCGACCGTCGGGCCGCATTCGTCCATTGCGGCCGCTGCCCGTCGCAAAAGTTCCCCCACATCGACCCCCATCAATGCCGCCGGTAGCATCCCGAAATAGGAGAGTGCCGAATAGCGTCCGCCAATGTCGGCCGGATTCAAAAAGATGCGGCGAAAATTGGCTTCGGTCGCCATCCGCTCCATCAAGGTGCCGGGATCGGTGATCGCGACGAAATTATTGCCGGCACTTTCGCCTTTGATCGCCTGCACGCGATCATAAAAATATTTGTAGAACGAGAGCGGTTCGATCGTGCTGCCGGACTTCGAGGCCACGATGAATAACGTCCAACGCAGATCAACCCGTGATTCCAGATCGGCGATGGTGTCCGGGTCGGTCGTGTCCAACACCAACAGTTCAGGATACCCATCGCGATGGCCGAAGGTACGGCGAAAGACTTCGGGGCAAAGGCTAGACCCACCCATCCCGAGCAACATGACATGCGTAAACTCCGCCGCGCGGATCTCGTCAACAAAGGCCTCGAGTTCGCTAACTCGTTCGGACATCATCCGCGGTACGGTCAGCCAACCCAAGGCGTTCTTAATGATCGCTTGGTGTTCGGGTTCGGATTTCCAGAAGGACGCGTCGCGGTCCCAAATACGTTTCGGCGCTCCGACGGATCCAAGTGATTCCAGGGCCGTCTGGACCGAGTTGACTAGCGAATCGGAATTGATCTTGGGCGTGGACATTTGAGTAGCTCCCAGTTAATGCGACAAAAATTGCGGATCGTCGTCAAACTAAATTTTAACGTACAAATATGGACCACAGAATAACACGACCGGCCCATGACCTACGCGGCGCCCGACGCCGCGAAATTCGTTCGATATTCGTCGGATCGCTGACGCAGTTCAAGCCAGGTATCAAAGATCTCGGGTTGATTAAGCCAGATCGTCAACCATTCGGCGATCTCGGCGCATTCAGCCTTTCGTTTGGCGCCGGTGCGCGGATTCGCGGCCGTGGTCTGTGCACGCTGCTTCGCGCGGCGCGCGAGATCCAGTAACCGGCGCAACCCTTCGCGATCCTGAGCGGCGGTGAATTTTCGGCGCAGCCCTTCCATATTTCTTAGCGTCGTGTTCGCTTCGGGCAGGGTCGTGAATTTCGCTAGGTTCCTAAACATCGCGACGTAGGGATCGTCCAATCGCCGTTCGACGTCGTATTCCAAAACCTCGAAATGGCGCAGTTCGGCGCCCTCATCGGCCAGCAAACGTGCCAACCGGACGGGGCTTTCGACCGCACCATCGCCAAACACATCGCGGATCACGGTCGTGATGTCTTCCAATTCGCGGCGGCCGACGGATTCGCAATCCAGGGCTTCCCAGACCTCGATCGCCAATTCGTCTTTCGTGCGCGCCTGCCAATTTCGTTCGACCAGGTAAGGATAGGATAAGCGGTACCTGTGCTGTGCTCAAAACGACGGGGACCGCCGGCGGTCGCTCGCCCTTACATTGCAACGGGCGGCGCGTAGCCGGGAGCCCGGGCGGCCCGCCCGGTGGTTGGGATGAATCAATTGA
>JBDSEC010000083.1:0-5738 GCA_039920205.1 Pyrinomonadaceae bacterium | reverse complement strand
GGCGCTGGTCGGCGGGACCGTGGCGATCATTCTGCTCTACGTGTTCGTTAACATCGCCTACTTTTACGTGCTAACGCCGAACGAGATCGCCAGCGTCGCCAAGGATTCTTCGGTCGCCCGTGACGTCGCGGTTAAATTCATGGGTCCCTTGGCGGTAAGCCTTATCGCCGCGGGGCTGATGGCTTCATCCATTGGTACCTTGCACACGTCGATCTTGACCGGCGCCCGAGTTCCCTATGCCATGGCGCGCGATCGAATGTTCTTTGACCGGCTGGCGCGCCTGTCTCCCCGAACGCACGTTCCGATCGGCGCCCTGATCGTGCAGGGATTTTGGGCTTGCGTGCTGGCGCTGTCCGGTTCGTTCGACACGTTGACGGATTATGTGATCTTTGGATCGTGGATCTTTTACGGGTTGACCACGGCGTCGGTCTTTGTTTTCCGCCGCACCATGCCCGATGCGCCGCGGCCTTATCGGGCCTGGGGTTACCCGGTAGTGCCCGCGCTCTTCCTGTTGGTCACGGCCTTGCTGTTGATAAATACGCTCAGAACCGCCACAAAACAGGCCGTGATCGGAATTGTCTTGATTGCATTAGGCCTTCCGGTTTATTACTATTTTGTGCACCGTAATCGGAATCACCCCTTAACGGACGAGATCGAGCCCCAGAACCTGAATTAATCAGATGAACGAAGATCGAAGAACCACACAGCGCGCGAATGCCAATTTGACCGTCAAATGGGAAGGCGTGGTCGGCAGCGATTCCGGCACTGTCTCTGATCTGAGCGTAGAAGGGTGCTTTGTGCTCTGCTCGGGTCAAGTGATGGAAAGTGAACCGGTTCGGCTGCAATTTAGTTTTCCCGATTTCAAAAGCGTGCCGTTACTCGGTGAAGTGGTTTATCAAGTAAACGAGATCGGCTTTGCGCTTAGGTTTGTCAATCTGACCCCCGCCCAAGTAGAATTTCTCCGCCAGTTAATGGCCGCGAATGCAGACCCAACACGAGCGGTCCAATAAGGATCGGCCCATTCGAAGGCCGCAACAAACTACATGTCAAAAATGTCTGAATTGAACCAAACCACTAACCTAGCCGCGCCCAACGAATCGGCGGAAATGCAGGACCTGGCCCGCGCCGCGGTCTTTTTTGAGAACGAAAGCGGCTTTGACGCCCCCGATTTCGAATTAGGCATGTGGCTGCAGGCGCTACGCAGTTTCGCGTCCGCGCGCAATCATCCCTTTCCCGAAGCCGATCTGTCACCCGCCCTAAGCCATGATTGGAAACCCGAAGTGCGTATCGCGCGGCGGGCAATGCTGCGCATATCGCAATTGACCCTGCATCTGGTCCACGCGGGTCACCACAGTTCGGTGTTGTTCGATGAGACCGACGACGAAGCGATCAGCAATTTGGGTCAAAAGCGCTATGCGGTCGAAGCGTACGATCCGGAAATGGTGAAATCGTTGTTGCAATTGGCCGAGGCCATGGGGCATGCGTGCACTATCGCCGAAGCGTTGCTGGAGACTCCGACCGTTGGATTTCACGTCTGGACCAGTTTGGGACAGGTGGTCGAACGCGAGTTGGACCATATCGAAGCGGTCCGTCATTTTGTGCGCGATTCGATCAAGCGCGCGTCGTCGCGCCTGCATCCGGACCTGACCGCGTTGGTCCGCGACCAGGTCGAAAACGAAGACCTGAGCACCGATATGCAGCTCGCCTTTGGCGCCTTTTTCCGCGTGTTGGAATGGTTGCGGTTTATTGAGACCGCGCTTCGCCGTGACTATCCGTTGAAACGCACCATGCCGATCTTCGCGCTGCTCTACGACGAAGTTCGCGCTATCATCGCATTCATTTCGGGACGGGCCCTGCGTACGGAGAATATCGGCGAAACGGTTTACGAAACGTTGGATGGGACCAACTACGCCATAACGATGGAGTTGCGCAAAGTATTTGCCCGCGAGTTGGTCGGCCTGAGCGCGTTGCGACAATCGCCGGCCATCTATGCCAAGGTCGAGAATTCGCATGGTTTATTGCGCGACTGCTTTCAACAATCGGTGGTGGCATTGGCCCAAGCGTTCGACCCCGAATTGGATGGCGCGCGGCTCTTCCCCAATTTCCAGACCAAGCTGGATCAGTCGCTATTGTTGCGTACAGATATTTGGAAACTTCTGCAAAAGGTCCGTCGATCCGAAAATGAACCCGAGGGGGTCAGCCAGTTCCGGTTGCATCGGTCAATGCGCGAATTCCGCGACGGCAGTCTGCGGTTCCTGATGTTCAAAGATTGGGAGACGACCGAACGATTTGTCGAAGAAGTGGTGGCCGCGCGCGGCCCTGGCGAATTGGTCCCCGTATTGCACCGCTTTGGCGCGTATTTGGAAACGTTGCTCGGCCAAGTGAACATGCGCGCGGTGTTGGCGCTGCATCCGTTCGATTACCCGGCGCTGGAGGAGGAGACCGGTAGCTAGCCGCTATTTCCCCGCCGGGGCGAATTGCACAGCGATGGCACCGAATTGGCCAAAGGCCGAACGGGTCTTCCGCTCGAATCCACCCTCAACCAACCTCGTTTCCGTCAAAATGTAAGGCAGTTTGGCCAGCGCCGCGGTCATCTGTGCGGCATCGGGTTCGCGGTCACGCAACAACCGGCGTGCGGCAACGGCCAGAATCAGATCGCGCGCAGCCGCGGTGTCGTTGGTCAAGGTATACGAGACCGGCGGTGTGGTCCGATCGACGCCGGCCAATGCCCGGGTATATCCATCGGCCGCCAAGATGTTTTGATTTGCCGCACGCGCCTCTAAACAACGGCGAATATTTTCCGGCTTGCCCAGCAACAACACCTCCCCGGCAAACGCCGCCGCGCCGCGTTTTGGATCGGCCGAGATCAACATTTCTACATCTCCGATCTTTTCCGTCTTGCCGTTCAGCCCCATTCTCTTCTGCACCGCCGCGCCGATGATCGCTTGATCCCTGACCGTGACTAAAGTCACCGTCGAACCGGGCTGGTCGTCCAGCCGCGCGGTGATCAATTGCCCACCGGTCGCGCTCAAGAAAGTTCCGGGGTCCTCGATTCCATACGTTTCCAGCAATCGCGCGGAAGCCACTGGAACCGCCGCCGCCAACACCGCATCCAAACGCGCCGCCAAGGCTCCGTTCAATCCATTCCAAGCACCCAACGGATCGGCCAAATTGTAATGAGTCAAGGAATAAGTACGCGGTGGTAACAGCCCGCCTTCGGGACTCGTAAAATTCGGATCCGTAGCCAAGGTCGGCGCCAATCGGCCGGTCGCGGCCGGGTCCAGGGAAAGGTAATAGCGGTCTTCAATGCGTCCGTCGGCGAACCGCGCGCTCCATCCGATCGCGCCAAATGTCTTCTTCGCTACTTCGGACAACAATCCGGCCGCCAACTCCTGCCGACCCGGATCGTCGGTGATCTGGCCGGCATAGAGCGCGGCGTACACATCGAACAGACGCGCGGCACCCGCCGGCGATACGTAACCAAAGGCCAGCGCGCCGTTGCCACTCATTCGTTGCCGCATATCCTGCAGCGACGGATTTGTTGACAGATTCGGTCGCGCGCCGTTTTTAGCATCCAAACAAGCACGCACAACCGATTCATCATTCCCGGCGATGGCCAAGCTACCCGTTACCGCGACCACGATCCGGCGGTCCTGCGCCGGCGCAGTCCAGGTCAACCACTGAACGCCATCAACCACCTTGCGGTCCACCGTCGGCGAAACATAGGCGCGGGTCGCGAATTTACCGATCTGTGATTCGATGGCCGCCAAGGTACGGGATTCGCTGGAATGCGTTTCGGCCACCATCGCATACTTAGGCTTGATTCGCAGCGCTTCCCCGCCGTCGGCCGCGTCAAAGCCCAGCACTACCACCGCGATCTGTACGCGCGAGAGCACTACCGATTCGGCCGGACCGATCCCGGTCCAGGCCATCAACTTTCCCAACAAACCGGATTCCGAAGCGCCCGCGCGGATCCCCGCCGCTGGCGCTAGCGCCTGCCAGGCATCGGTCTTGGTTACAGCTCCGGCGATCGAGGGCAGACTGTCGGCCTCGAGATAAACCAAGGCATCGGCCGGCACATAGGTGGCCAGGTCGGTATGACCGGGGCGGTTCCACCAGATCCAGGCGCCGGCCGCCACAACCAGGACCAACAATACAATGCCCACACGGCGAAGAATTTTCATCGGACAGGCATCGTAGCTTTTGCGCTAAAGCCAAGCAAGGCGCGGAGTTGAATTCATCGGCGAAGTGCTCAGTACCACCCGATTCAGTTCTCCACACACTGAGTCTTGAGCTATTGGAGGCCTAATACGTTCTATTCCGGCATACCCGAAACACCGTTCTCCACTCGGTTAATTCGGGTAGTTCTATGAAATCTACCTTTGGAACGTGTCGCTTCACCGAAACTTCGGTTGCTGCAAGTGCACAAAAGTAGCTCCAACCCTCGAACCAGCTAGGCCGCTGACCCGTGCGGTGAGGCTTGCCTCACCGGGCATTCTTCTCTTGCTGCGGCTTGCCGCAAAGGTTTCGACGGCGCGACGTACACCCAGCCTGTTTCTAAAGCAGGGACTAAAAGCGCCTGACTAGTTGAATCCACCAAGTTATGACCCAGGCCGCATTTTTGATTGCCCGCCTTCCCGTCGAGCGGTGAGCCAGTAGGCACTTTATTGCAGTGCGATTCTTTTCTGATTGCGAACTATTCCTTCTTTTAATTCATTTCCATCAAAATGAATAATGCTTAGCCCGCGCAGACCCCTTATTTTTCTTACATTTAAACGTTGTCAAAATAGTGTTGACATGGGTTTATCATTGTTGTACTCTCATTTTGACGGTGGTGACAAGCCATTCGTCCTAGGGGCATAACCCTTAGGCATTCGCGTATGTCGCGTCCGAATTGTTCGCGCAATCGGCCGGCTTCTTTGAAAACTTTCGCGAAACTCAACCGATAAAGGCACACCCAGTGCGAGCTGGGGCCGCAAAGCCAACGGGAGTCGGAAACGACTTGGCCGGGTTGCCGAAGTGAGATGGTCAAACAAACCTTCTTTGGTATGCGGTTTTTCCGGTTGTGTTTGCCTCCCGCTTCCCCCGATCCCTTCTGTCTTTATCTAGCTGAGCGCGTTGCCGCGCAAGTTACGGTGTCCGACAAATATCGGTTCGCCGAACAATTGCGGCAAGTCTCAAAACCATAAACAGTCTGAACCCCGACATGAAGTCCGCTATGCAGTTCTTTAGAAAGCGTGCGCGCGCACTGATGCCTCGAGCCCGAAAGGCCCGCTTTCGTCTCCGATTGGCCCATCGCCGGCGGATCCAGTTGATTTCCGGAGGAATCTTAAATGTTCAAGCGAAGTAACAAAAATCTGGTTGGACTGGACATCGGCTCCAGCTCGATCAAAGCCGTTGAATTAAGCGGCCGCAAGGGTAACTTGCAATTGGTCAGTCTCGGGTTCGAGCACCTTCAACAAGACGTGATCGTGGACGGCCAGATCATGGAACTGAACAACGTATCCAACGTTATTCAAAATATTTTTAAAGACCATCAGATCACTTCTGACCGCATCGCCGCCGGCGTCAGCGGTCACAGCGTGATTATAAAGAACATTGTCGTCCCACCGATGAGCAAAGAAGAGCTCGATGAATCGATCGATTGGCATGCCGAAGAACATATACCCTTCGACATCGCGGATGTGAGCCTCGACTATCAGATCACCGGTAAATCGCCGGAAGCCCTGTTGGTGCTG
>JBDSEC010000082.1:0-9324 GCA_039920205.1 Pyrinomonadaceae bacterium | reverse complement strand
GTCGCGGTCAAAGTCGAACCAGATCGCGTTGTTCGCGTTCACCCAATCGGGCAAGCCCGCGTTTTCCGTGACGCGAGTAAATTTTTTGCCCGCATCGTTGTGAAAGAGTTCTGGTAGGCCCCATTTGTAGATGAGCAAATCTTCAAAGCCATCGTTATCGTAATCGCCCCACACCGCGCCCATCGAAACGCCGGTTTCGACGTGATTCAGATCCGCTACGCCCAGGGACGCGGCAGCTTCGTCAAACGTGCCGTCATGTTGATTGTGATAGAGCGCATTCTGGCTGCCTTCGCCGCTGTTGGTCAGGTAGAAATCAGCCCAACCGTCCTTATCAAAATCGGCGACCGCCACGCCGGCGCCCATCGACGCAACCTGCGGCATGATGTGATTCAATTTGGGATCGAGGGTCGGCGCGGTATGAGTAAAGTTAACGCCACTGGCACGGGCGACTTCTTGGAAATAAAAGCCGAAGCGTTGCCGCGCGGCCTCGGTCGAAGTACAAGCCGAGTTGCGCGCAGAATAGCGTTTGATTATGAAAGGGGTGGCTAACAGAAGCGCGAAAAACAGATAAAGCGAGATTTTCGCGAGCGGGAATTTCATACGGGCGGGCAAAAACCGCGCGAACGAAGCGGACCGTAAAAGGTCCGCTTCGTTCACCCAGCGAACTGCGTAAAAACTACTTGGCTAAAATGCGTTCTTGATTGGCGATGATGGTGGCCTGATTGCCTTTCAACTCTTCCTGATTGGAAAGGATCTGGTCCAATTTGGCTTGGTTAGAAAGAATCGCTTCTTGATTGGCTTTGATCGCATCCTGGTTGGCTTTGATCTCGGCCTGATTGTTCATGATGGTTTGTTGGTTGCTAATTACGTCGGTATCCGGCATGAAAGTTATCTCCTTCGTGAATTGTTGAATTGTTGCGGCCCCCCGGCTTAACGCCGGCAGGCGGCGGGTAATTAATGCTCCCGCTTATTTGGAGTTCGGTCGCATCGCGTTCTGGAACTGGTCCGGCGCGACATAACGCGTGTGATAATTCTGCCAATCGGCGAGATTCGCGCGATAGGCGGGTTCATCCTCTAAACGGCCCGGTGGCCTAGTGTACTCAGTCAAGTCCAACGTTGGCAACGGCAGAACCGTTTTCGAGAAGCCGGAGTTCAGATCGCCATCCTTTATCCATCCATTCCCGACCAGGATAAAGTCGCGCACCATCCCCGCAACGGGCGGCGGAGCCGCGGCGAAACGAAGACGGATCTCATCGCCGGCATTGACCAAAACAAACCTGCCGTCGACGCGATCCAGCAGTTCCAGAATGTCGCCGAACCGGGTGTAGTAACCCTCCAGATCACGCCATTTCTGTCCGGTGGTTTCGATCTGGTCGTAATGCGGGATCTCGGGTGATGAAGCGTTGGCTTTGGTCATGACCGAAAAACCACGGTGACTCAATTCCGCCGCCGACAACTCCAAGCGTTGGATCTGCAATTGGTCATCGTAGGCGGCGACCGTCCAAGCCAGGCGGTCCCAGTAGATCTCCATATTCGTTCGCAAGCGAAAAACGCGCGGCGTGCCTGGAGTAAAGACGCCAGTCAGGTCCAGCAGCACATTCTTCAACTTTCCCGCCGGGAAACCTTGGTTCGCTTTGGCCGTGCGCCAACCACCTTTGCCATTGGGCACTTCGATACTCAAGCCTCGCGGCGGGTCCCCGTGACCCTGGCCGATCGCAACGTTGATCGAGGCATCGGTGGGGTGCAGCCATCCCTGTCCGACCAAGACGAAGCCGTCGTCGTCAACGTAGATATCGGCGGGGATCTCGAGCTCGACAAAGTGGTCCCGCGCAACGCCCTGATAGGGCCCGCGGCTAAAATTATCCAAATATTTATCATCCAACGTGTCGACCGTTGCCGCCACGTCGTTGCCGTTATCGTCCCGGGCGCGCAGAAAAGGCGACAAGCTGTTGAACGCACGGACCTTCAATTTGGGCGCGGGGATCACGAATCGCTCGTCGGTGAATGCTTCGGTCCCGATTGTATGATCTACCACTAACAATGAATAGCGATCGATATAGAACGTTTCCCATAACTCAGCCGTTATGCGCAGGTCATACTGGCCGTCGGCGGCGGGCGCGACCGCGTCGCCCGGCAGTTTGAACCATTCTTCGGTCTGCCCGATACCGGCGGTGACCTGCGCGTTGATCTTCAACCCCAGGGCGGGGCTCCACGGCGGCGCGTCCTTGATAAACCGCATGCTGGTGCCATCCCACGCGAACAGGTGCGGACACGAACCCTTCAAACGCTGATCGGCTGCGATGGACTGGTCCGGCTTCATGTCGAATTCGGCCTGCACCGAACCATTGGGCCAAACAATGCGGATCACATCCGCCGCGGGCTGATCGCCCAACCCAAAATGCACGACCGGACCGGTCACCAACTGTTTTTGATAAAGCAACCCCGCCCGCAACTCCATCTCGCCGCCGATGCCGAAAGGATTAATTCGCTGGTCGCCCGTGGCGGTGGCCGCGTGGGGACGCACGGCCTGCCAGTGATAATTCTTCGTTCCCTTTGCGTAATAGACAACGGATCGATTTCCGCCCTGCAAACCGCCTAGGTCGAGCAGGCCGTCGTCGTTAAAGTCTGCTACGGTGGATATATTGCCGCCGGTTGGAGCGTTGGTCGCCGAAAATTTACCGGTTTCATCGCTAAGATAGATCCGCCCACGCGGTAGGAGGATGTCGTTGCTGCCGTTATTGTCCAGGTCGGCTATTTGAATATCGTTCTGGCTTGGCTCCGTCAAGGCCAAGTCCGTCGAGCGCACTAATTCTTTGGTCTCCCAACTTGCCGTACGCGAGATGAAATTGGATCGCCGGACGACACCGGCCGCGTCAAGCGTAACCAGGTCAAGTTTGCCGTCGCCGTTCACGTCGCCGAAAGCAGATGCTCGGATCCCACCCAGATCAAATGGCGGCGGCCATTGGTTGAATTTCCCGCCCCGGGAATTGCCAAAAACCGAAACGTTTCCCCATAGATCGAACACGGCGGCGTCGGGCGCGCCATCTTCATTGAGGTCACCGTAGGCAAATCCAAAGACCTGGCCGGTAATATTGATCGGCTTGGTGACGGTAAAAGTACCGTCGCCATTGTTTTGCAAGACTTTCAGCGCGCTAGTGAATGAAGACAACACCAGGTCCTGGTCACCGTCCAGGTCAATGTCCGCGGCCCATACTCCCGAGTATGGGTCGGTCAATACCGCATCAGGCAATTTTGTCGTCGCGGTCACTTCAGTAAATTCGCCGCGATCAACCTGTCGATAAAACCGCAAACCGGCTCCGGCCATAACGATATCGTTGAGAAAATCGTAGTTAATATCGACCGTGGCGATGCCGACGGGCAATCCCAACTGCAATACGTTTAGCGGCAATGCCGTCTTCCGTACATGCAAGATCTCCTTTTCCTGCCAGGCCAGTAGTGGTGGCCCGTCACTTCTAAGCTGTATTGAACCCGCCCAGATCGCTTGGATGTCCGGGTCCGACAATAGCGTGGCGTACGTAATGCCAGTATCCGGCGGTGCCGGTGCCGATCTAGGTTGGGCCAACTTTAAGAATTTCGTCAACGGCTCGGCGACGATCTCGGGCGGCAGTTTGACCACCAGTAAGTTCTGCCGAAATTCCGGCAATGGCAGCAGTACGTTGCGCAGGAAAGCGACCTGCGTTGCCGCAGCCGCGGGATTAGCGGCGGCAGCCGTTTCCAAAGCGCTGAATTGCGTTTTCACGTCCGGCGGCCAAGCCGTTGACTGGGCACGAAGCCGGTTGATCGAGTCGGACAGGGTAGCCGTGTCGCCGCGCTTGGCCGACAGCCGAGCCACCTCTAACATAGCTGCGGTGTTGCTCGGCGCCTGGTCCAAAACCTTTCGATAAAGAGTTAGAGCTTCTTGGTCCGATCCGCCACCCTGCCGTTCCAACTCCTGGGCCAACGCGTAGATCGAACGGACATCTTTCGCGTTGAGTTCGATCGCGCGGCGAAGATTCTTTATCGCTTGGTCGTAATTCCCGCGATTGGTTTCCAAGGTGGCTTGGAGGAAATAGATCGTGCCCAGCTCAGGCGCCAACAACCGCGCCTTTTCCAAATGCGCGTTCGCCGGTTCGTACAGCTTCTGCTTCAATTCAAGAATCGCGAGGTTGACCCAACCGGCGGGTTCGTCTGGCACTAAGTTCGTGGCGGTGTCTAGCGACGATTTCGCCCGAACATCATCACCGGCCTGCAACGCGGACAGCCCGACATAAAACGCACGAACATAATCCCGATAAGCCGGCGAATCCGCCGCGGGAAGTCGCGAACGACGGCACGACGCACAGCCCGACAGCAGGGTCAGGCCGATGACAGCACAGACCAAGCGCACAATCTGTTTCTTTTTTGGTTGCTGTTTCACGCGTTAATGGAACCGATTAAGTTTCGTATTTCTTATAACATAGGTGAGGGAAACTTTCGTTGATGGGTGATCAATGGCTGGCGACCCAAGTCAAACACCGGAGTTAGCTATTACCAAGCTCGCCGCGCCGTTCAACTCCGTACACTTGCCAACGTCCAAGAAAACCAGCAATAACCGCAACCACGATCGTGTAACTGGGAGCGCGGACATCTTGTCCGCATTACGCGCGCCGCCAGGCACGCCTAGTGGCGCACCACCTAACAGCTTCGTGTATAAGAATAAAACTTGTCAGAATCTGCCCGCGCGCGGTGTCTAGTTAATCGAAAGGCAATTATATGAACGGAACAAAAATGTAACAACGATAACCATTGCGCACATCTTATTCCTGGTAGCGCTTGCTTCAACCGTCGAATTGGCTCAAGAAAGACCCTCCGCGGAAATCGAAACTTACCTGCACTCGCGAATGGAAAAACGCCGCATTCCGGGACTGCAGATCGCGATCGTGCACCACGGCAAGATCGTAATGCTGGGCTCCTACGGCACGGCCAATGTACAGAACGCGGTGCCCGTTACGGACCAAACCGTGTTCTCGATCAACTCCGCCACCAAGTCTTTTACCGGCGTGGCGATCATGCAACTGGTCGACGAAGGCAAATTAGATCTTTCGGCGCCGGTTTCGCGCTATCGTGATGGCTTACCCGCGGCCTGGCAGCCGATCACGATCCGCCAACTATTGACCACGTTTCCGGCTTGCCCGAGATCCTCGACTTCAGCGTCGGCGGTACCGGCCGACTGCTCGGCGACGGGACCGAAGCGGGCGCCTTCGCGGCCGTACAAAAGCTTCCGATGGAATTTCCCACCGGCGCAACCTACCGCTACAACCAGACCAACTATGCGTTGTTAGGGATGATCATTGATAAACTCAGCGGCAAACCGTTCGCCGAGTTCATTCGCGAACGCCAATTCCAAACCGTGGGCATGACTCAAGCCGCATTCGGTGATTCACGTGATGTGATCAAGAATCGCGCCGCAACTTATCGCTATTTTCGCGCGACGCCGGACGGCGAAGAAAAGCTCGGCCCATAAGATTATGGAAATCCCGTACTTTGATTTTCTCGCCAGCCTGATAAATACTTGTGACTATTAGATATCTGATCGGAAGGTTCACCCCTTGAGCTAGAGTGGACGTGCAAATCACAAAACGCGCTAGGGAGTTTTTCATTGCATATTCTACTGCCAAACGAATTCCTTGCGGTACGCTAGCATGGTGAAGAAGTACTCCCAATTTGGCAGCTGCGGTCGCCGATGCGTTTGCGCCTAAGTTTTCACCAATTAAGCGTATCAATTTTTCAATTTCAGCAGGCACGGAAAATGAAATGGGGGGGTTCGAATGGCGCACCGCGTTCCAGCGCGTCCACAAGAGTGGTCGCCAAGCCAGATGCAGTGGTCTTAAGTCCGCAGAAGATTGCCGCCGTGCCTTTTCTCACGAGTTTCAGACCCAGATAGAGTGCAATCGACTTGCCGTCACCTTTTATCGGAAACAGACGTTCCTTAAATTCTCTTCCCCTTAGCGTAAGCGGTTGAGAATCAATCAAACGAGGAACGAAAAATTCCGACAAATTTGGATTCTCCGGATTTACATACTCCAAACGGCCAAGTACGTCTCGCCAACTTGCGAATGCAATAGTTCTGAATGTTGGATTCAATGACCCGCCTTCAATCAGAACCGATTCGGAACCGTTAAGCCAATTATTCAATTCATCGCCATTGCTGATGACTGTTGAAACTAACAACCTCTGAGCGCTAGCTGAGATGACTTGCTTGGGCGAAGTCAATAAAAGCTCGTAAGTTACGCCTCGCGCACCACTATCAAACTGGTGCCCCTCGTCAAAGATATAACCCGCACCTGGTTGCGAGATCTGGATTTTGACGAAATGCGTAAAGTAGCTTTTCAGGAGTTACGACTATCACGCATTTCTCGCCGAGAATTTCACCGAGTTCAAAATCTAGCTGCAATACATCGGTAAACTCTTCAATTCTTACGTCCTCGTCGATAAACCCTTCAGCAAGACTATCTTTGATTTCATGACAAAGAGCGCGAAAAGGCGCTACTACGATCGCCAACGACGTTCGACCCGCCAAGAACCCACTCCTAATCACAAGTTCGGCTGCCTTAGTTTTACCTGCACTTGTTGGCATTTGTACCGTGCCCGAAATGCCTTTAAAGATCCCATTACGTCCCAGCAGATGCTGAGAGGGCCATAATTCACGCATGAAAGAGGGTTTTTGGAGAAGAGGCCACCATGCCTCTGCTGGGATCTCTGAATAATTGGGAAGGCTATAAGCTGCTGAGTTGTAAAACCTTTTCACCGCGATTGCGCCGCAGAGATCCGCGAACAATAGTTGACGAGGTGTTCCTGCGTCATAAGCTCGTTGCCGGAGCAAACCTATCGCTGACGTTAAATCCTGGATGCTAAGTCGACCTGAATAGGTCCGATTAAAGACATTTTCAATTTTTACGAGTTCTTCGGCATATATTCTCGAGCTGATGCGCTCATTTCCGCTTGAATCACCCTTTAGCATACGAAGTAGAAGTCGATCGAGGCCTTCACAGTCAAGGTCAAGTTCCAGCTCATTGATTGTTCGAACTAGCACTGACGAGCTACCCGGGTAGTCCGCAAGATAGTAAGATGCGGAACCGACAAGTTGGATATAGTTATCAACCGTATGGTCCAACTGGCTCTGAAAGTAGGCGTCAAAAAACTGTGCGGAAAACAAGACAACTTCCTTTAGATCGCCTTCGACTCGAACATCAACTCCACTTCTGGCGACTTCGCTGGCAACATCACCTAACTGGCCAATAGTCAACCGAAGCAATCGTGCGGGATTTCCCGGAAGATCGATATGAAAAGAAATCGGAACGTCAAACTCGTACATTTTGGCTTTTGACCGAGTTACGCTCAACAGTTTTCTCGATGCATTCTCAGGCTTCACTAGCGGCTCTCCCGTAAAGCTCGTGAACTAACTCCATTAGGTTGTCGCCACGAACAACTAGGAGATTAAGCCTATCGTTGTGCGGATGTCCGCTACAAATTGATGTGCAGTTTGAGGTTTCATCGCATAGGGGATTTCGGAATGTCGCTACAGCGCCATATATTTCTGTATATGGTTTGTCAATTGGATTCTGGAAAAGGCTTATTCGGCTTGCGTCGGAAGATTGACAACCCGCAATAATCGCTGTTTGATAGCATTTAGGGACTCGGCGCGTCGCAATTCGTCCTTTGACGACCCGTCAATCGCGTCCTGTAGTCTGCCGGTTGTCGTAGTTCCCGATAGCTGCGTTTTTACCTCGTAAATCGCTAGCGTGTCCGCTTTCTCAACTCCATCGTTATTGAACCGGAACCCGATTACGTCGGCCCCTTTTACCGATTCATTTCGAACAGCTTTATTTCCATATCGCGTTCGTGGCACCCAGAACGCCAACTTATGTTCAAGATAGTCAGCTATAAGTATTTCTCCAAAGTCTCCAGCACGGATGCTCGGACCAAGGCCAGACTGATGATCCGGTAATTTTATTTGTTCTAAATACTCAGCGCGTGAAAACGAAGTGCCTTCCCTAAGGACGTCGATTTCATCGACATCGCAATAATGGGATCGCAAGTGAGTCGCCCATTCTTTGAGTGTGTCCTCCGTCATCTGGTGACGAAGCTCCCAAACCTCGATAGTCTTTCCCTCAAAGGTGGTCCATCGAAGTCCGGTGTCAACGAGCCATTCCAGATAAGCGGGCGAGTCGGGCATAGGGGATTGAATGCAGGTAAACGAAAGTAAGTACAGTTATACGGGGGGGGGTAATATAACGCAAGCCAACTTGATACTCAACAGTGACTTAATTATGAGAATTTCGAATTCGGTCGAAAGGTCGGGTTATTAATTCAAACCCCGTGAGCCTGACAAAAACTACTTCCGCCTAACACCAAACGGCATGCTTCCCATGCGGGAACTCAATGCGCCGGTGATGGTGTTGCCCGTAAGCGTGCCAGCATACGTGGTCTTCATCGTATTGCCTTCCGGATCGACGCTGTTCACGTCCAACGAGATCTGATCGCCGGTGATGGTCCCGCCGATGATGGTTTCGGGTGCGCCCACGGGTGGCCCCCCGGCGATGGTGCCGCTGATCTTGGCGCCTTCGATCTTTAGGTCGATGGTCATCGTATGCGCGCTGCCGCGCGGGTCGGTTATCTGTCCGGTCCACATTCCAGCCAGGCTGGTCGCGGGCGCAGCAGAACCGGTGGGCGATGATGCGGGAACCGGCGCGGAAGCCGCGGGCGCACCGCCGCCCTCCACTTGGGCCAAGGCCTGCTTCAATCCGTTCAACTCGCGCGGGTCCGTATTCTTTGCGATCAATTGTTTCAACGCCAAGGCCTGCGCGGTCTTCAACGCGTCCTCTTGCGGGACCTTTACGTCCGGTACAACGCCGACGCCTTCCCAATTGGTTTTGGTGATCGGATTGATGGCATAGCCGCGCGGCATGAAGGCCAGAAAATGGTCGCTTAGTCTATAAGGGCCGCCGGGATTGGCGCCGCCACCGGTAGTCTCGCCGACGATGATGGCGCGCTTTTGCGTTTGTAGGTCGTACGAGAGTTCCTCGGCTCCAGAGAACGTGCGGGGACTGGTCAAGAGGTAGACCGGTTTGTCCAAATAACGCTCGCCCGCGAGGGTAGTCAGCGTCCACGATTCCCGCGTGTCGTACTCCGTGGTTCCCTCTTTGCGGCCGGCCAGATCGTTCAGGTGCAAGCGCGGCTCGGCCTTGAAAAAGTACGACGCGAGAAGCGCAACCATATCGGGCCGCCCGCCGCCGTTCTGCCGCAGATCGATGATCAGCGCGTCCGTGTGGTTAAGGAAAGCCA
>JBDSEC010000081.1:0-5846 GCA_039920205.1 Pyrinomonadaceae bacterium | reverse complement strand
CCTGATCATTTACGTACCTTTGATGGTATTTGTCGTGGCCGTGTATCTAAGGTTTTCCCGGAACGAGAGTTAGAGCCTGGCAATTTAACGGCGAGTGAATTTCGCCGCTCCTTAGATCGGTGCGAATACCGATGTGCGCAAGATTTATGATCGCGATTCGTCGCTCTCTTGAGTCGAGCGTAAGCAATACTATGGCAAAGCCCCGCAACACCGCACCGCCCGTTACGAGGCAGAAAGGGCGGCGCCATCACGGATTCGGTCCTGCGACCGTGTGCTGCTTGCTATTGTTTTACCTCACCGGTAGCGCACTTATGCCGCTGGTGGCAAGCTCATTCGCCCAAGCGCGGCCAACGTCTGACCCGCCCGGCCAAGCCAAATCAAATCCACCAGAGCTTCGATCGGAAACAGCAGTCGAAGGTGAGATACTGGCGGGTCGTTCCGCTAACTATTCGATCGAGCTTAAGGCCGGTCAATTCGCCAGAATTACCGCAGAGCAGCGGGGAATCAATTTGGCGCTGATCGTTACTTCTCCCGACGGCACGATCCTCGCGCGGGCCGACGAGCGCGAGGACACTAGTGGTGTCGAGCAAATCGCGGTGCTGGCCGATGCCGCCGCCATTTATCAACTTGAGATCAAATCATTCGACGATGGCGAATCCGGTCGCTTCCGATTAAGTGTGGCGGAATTACGCGAACCCACCGCACTAGACCGTTTAGCAGTTGCCGCCGAACGCGAGACGTTGGAAGCTACTCGCCTACTCGGGCTACGGACCGCGGAATCCCGACGGCTGGGTATCAAGAAATACGAAGCCGCGGCGATGCTGTTTCACCAAGCGGGCGAATCCCGGCGCGAAGCAACCTCTCTGGCCCAGATCGGCATGGTACATGGTTGGCTGGGTGAAGTTTCCCGGGGGCAGGACTATTTCGAGCGGGCGCGGGCACTGCAGCATTCGATAAATAACACGGCCGGTGAGGCTCGTGCGCTTTCGGGCAGCGGACAACTTTTTTCGGCGAACGGTGAATGGCAAAAGGCGCTCGATCTTCATCAACAGGCGCTGGCCTTACGCCGGACGAACGGCGATCCGGTAGGCCTAACGGTGTCATTGAGCAACATCGGCGAGATCTATGCGGAGCTGGGCGAACCGCAGAAAGCGCTCGAATATTACCAACAAGCGCGCGAGCAATTGAGCGCGACCGGTTCGCTTCGCTTGCGGGCAAAACTACTTAGCGATACCGGTCAAGTTTACGAGACCCTAAACGAGAACCAGCGCGCCCTGGATTACTACGAGCAAGCATTGGCCGGGCGGCGACAAAGGAACAATCGAGGGGGCATGGCTGTCGTTCTTCACCGTATCGGTCTGCTGCAGGCGAGAATGGGCCGACTTTCCTCCGCACTGAAGTCGTTACAAGATGCTCTTGAAATACAGCAGACGCTCGGCAATATCACCGCCGCTAACACCATGACCAGCCTGGGCGAGGTTTACTATCGGAAAGGTGAACTTGCCCTGGCGCTTGAGTATTTGAATCGCGCTACGGCTCTGCGTGGAGCCAATGCTGATGGGCCGAATGAAGCCCTCAACCGTTTTTGGGTGGCCCGAGTGTTTCGCGATCAAGGTGATGTTACCGGAGCTCTCAAGGCGGTCGAGTCGGCGGTCCGCATCATCGAGAATCTGCGGGGCAAGATCGCGAGTCATGAATTACGGGCCTCGTATTTCGCTACCGTCGAAGAGTACTACGAGTTATACATTGACCTGCTGATGCAACTTTACGACCAGCATGCGGATGCCGGGTATGCGGCTGCCGCGTTGTCCGCTAGTGAAAGCGCCCGGGCCCGAAGTCTGGTCGAATTGCTGCGGGAAGCACGCACGGACATTCGCCGGGGGGTCGATCCGGCGCTATTGGAACGCGAGCATCAGTTGCAAGCTCAACTTAACGCCAAGGCCGACGAGCAAGCCGGCATTCGATCGATTGGACCAGCGAACCCGCAAGCGGAAAAACTGAGTCGCGAAGTGGAAGCTGTATCGGGTGAACTTCACGACCTTGAGGTCCGCATCAAACAGACGAGTCCGCGCTATGCCGCGTTGGTCCAACCACAGCCGCTAAGATCGAAAGAGATACAACAGTTGCTTGACCCGCAGACTTTGCTACTGGAATTCAAACTTGGAGAAGAAAGAAGTTACTTGTGGGTGGTCTCGCCAACGTCGATAACGAGTCTTATCTTGCCCAAACGTGCGCAAGTCGAATTAGCATCGCGGGACGTTTACCGGTTGCTAACGGAACGCAATCGGCAGTTGACCGGCGAAACGCTCGAACATCGACTGCAACGGTTGGAAAACGCGGATGCCGAGTATTTGACTGCGGCCACCCGCCTGAGCCAGATGCTCCTAGGCGCCGCTGCGCCTTTACTGGAGAACAAGCGGCTATTGATCGTCGGTGACGGTGCGCTGCATTACCTGCCGTTTGGGGCCCTGCCCGCGCCGCCAAAGCTTGATCCGATCGATCCGGCCGCAAAAAAGCCGGCCGTGGCCCGCAATGTTTCCGGGGTGGAAGCCGTGACCTATCTGATGGTGGATCACGAGATAGTGAATCTACCGTCGGCGTCGATGTTGGCGGAATTACGCGCCGAATCACCCAACCGCAAACGAGCGCCCAAGCTGATCGCGGTGCTGGCCGATCCGGTCTTTGACCAAGACGATGTGCGGGTGAAGTCGAAGCTTCGTCCGAACCCACACACCAACAAGAACAACGCTCCCCCGGCGCTCGCGCTCCGGCTGGACGTAAACGCTCTGCCATCGAGTGCGGAGATCGATCCAGCGCCGTGGTCACCGATTCCGCGATTGCCGTTTTCGCGGCGTGAGGCCGCGGCCATTCTTGCGTCTGCCCCCGCCGGACAGGGCCGGGCCGAGTTGGATTTCAGCGCCAGCCGCGCCACCGCCACCGGGGGCGGATTGGCGCAATATCGCTATGTCCATTTCGCCACGCACGGATTACTTAATAGTAGCCGACCGGAATTGTCCGGCATTGTGCTCTCGTTAGTCGATGAACACGGGAACCACCAAGACGGATTTCTTCGCTTGCATGAAATTTACAATCTTGACTTGCCGGCGGATCTGGTCGTGCTCAGCGCCTGTCAGACCGGATTGGGCAAAGAGATCAAAGGCGAGGGGCTGGTGGGCCTGACTCGTGGTTTTATGTACGCCGGAGCCGCGCGCGTTGCCGCAAGTTTATGGAAGGTGGATGACGCTGCCACCGCCGAACTAATGGGCCGATTTTATCTTTTGATGTTGAAAAAAGGGTATCCTCCGACCGGGGCATTGCGGCAGACCCAGATCGAAATGGCCGGTCAAAAACGCTGGCGTTCACCCTATTATTGGGCCGCCTTTACAATACAGGGAGATTGGCAGTAAGTGGTCTGACGTATGATCTCTCCCTCGAAGAACAAAGCTACTTGGGAGCTGAATCCGGAGAATTTTGCGCAGTTGCTTGCCGTCTTGTATCCCGATCCCGCGCAAGCGGAGATGGCGAACCATCGATTGCGGCAAAGGTTGACCAGACGGTTCGACTAGCGAGAAAGTAAGGTGCCGAAAATTCGGCTTAATGCATTGCGCATGTGCGCCCATCGAATACGTAAACTCGAAAAGTATGTCGTCCGCTGCCGGGAAACATTTGATTTGCAATGAAATGAAAGCGGGTAATTTGTCACTAGCAGATGGAGGCCGATCTTGATCTGGAGGATCTATTGGAAGGCGACACATTAGCCCAACGATTCCTGCTCGGTGAATTGTCCGAACCGGAACGTGCGACGGTCGAGGACCGACTATTGGCAGAGCCCGATCTGGATGAACAATTTCAGTCGTCGGAGGACGATCTGATCGATGCCTACGTGCGCGCTGTCTTGACTGCGGTCCAGCGGACCAGGTTTGAACAGAATTATCTGACGACACCCGCGCATCGCGAACGGGTTGAATTTGCCCGGGCCCTGACCGCGGCCGTTTCCCGGCCGAGCGACAAACTCGAGCCCAAACTATCCCATTGGTGGCACCCACTACTTAGCGGAGTATTCTTCCGTCGGCCGGGATTTGCGTTGGCCGCGGTTGCCCTATTGCTGGTCGTGGCCCTGGGTGGTCTTTGGTGGTGGAGAACTCAGCCGGCCAGGCCGACGGCCAGCGCCAACGAACCCAGTCTGCAAACCCGAACCGCGCCGCCGAACGAAGCGCCAAAGCCAGAGGTAGCGGCGACCAAGCCGTCGCCGGCCAGCCCCCGCGAAATTCCGGCCCGCGAAACACCGGGGTCTGCGCCGACGGTTGCGGGGTTTACCTTGTTGCCGGGAATGGTCCGGGGTGGCGCGGGTGTCCAGCTAGTGGTACCTGCCGGTACGACCGAAGTTCGGTTAACGTTGAGCCTAGAGGGCGCGGACTTCCCCAAGTATCGGATCAACCTATCGACCCCCGAGGGGAAAAGAATTCTAACTCGCGACCTGCGCGCTTCGTCCACCGGGAAAACCAACCAACTGACCTTCGGGATTCCCGCCGGATCGCTGGATAACGGCGATTACGTATTGGAGCTCTCTGGGGCAAATACTAAGGATGCCTGGGAAAGCGTCGCCGACTATACCTTCCGCATAGTCAAGAAATAGGTCGATTCCCGGCGCGTCATAACATTCCACGCCATCCAAATTTTCACCAACGACTGGCCGGTTATCTCCACCACGAACTTTCCCAAAAAAATTCTCGAAATGTTTTTTGCTCTCCGGCCACTTGTAGATGAGTAGATACCTTAAGACCGAAGCCCGTGGGATCTTTGGTGAAAATCACCTGACCAACGTGCGAGGAGTTAGCTATGACAAAGATCGACCGAGCAGCGTTTTGCCCCTCCCTATTGGCGCTGATAATTTTGATCACCCTCGGGGCAGCGTGCAAATTTGGCGGTTCCTCGAATTCGAACAATTCGAATAATTCGTCGAACTCGAATAACAACAACAACTCGGGCAGTAGTTCGCCCAAAACGGCCGATACCAGTCCGGTCAATATCACGATCAAAGAACTCTTCCTGGACACGGCAACCCACAGCATTTCCGAAAATCGAGAAAAATATCAGAAGCGTTCGATCACCGTCACCGATGGGGTCTTATACGAGATGAAAGCCGACTTCGCTAAGGTCGGAGTGGGCCAGAATCCCGATTTCGGCCCGCAATCAAGTGCACCACAATATTTTGTCACCTGCATCGGTGCTCCGGCTGGATACAGCGCCGAAGCGGCCGATCGGGTCGAGGCCCAGCGTTTAGCGGGAAGCGCACCAACCGCCACGGTCACCGGCACCTTTAAAGAAGCCGATTCGTACGGTAGCAAACATTGGGTGCTATTGGACCAGTGCACGATGAGTCAATAGTCGCGAGCCGGCAACGGTTGCCGTCGAAAACGATCGGGGTGAAACGGTGAACGGTTCAGTAAGAAGAAACGGAGGAAGCCGAATGAAAACAACAACTGCCTTGACCCTCTTTTTTCTGGTTGTGGTGGCACCGTCCTGCAAGTCTAGCCGCACCGAATTCTGGCGTGACGGCGAGTACGTGGGCCAGGTTACCCTGACGCGCATCGACGTCGATCTGAAAGAGACCAAGACCGAGGTCGACGATGCAACTTTCACGGTCAGCAGCGCGGGAAAATCACGGACCATAAAGTTAAACGCACAATCGGTACTTCCCGACTGTGAACTCAAAGCCGTCGCCGAAGGGTACGTCATTTCCGCACCGCCGGAGACACCGCCGAAGATCTGTAACGTAAAGGCGGACGGTAAGAACGATCCTTTTCCCGTGGGCTACGTCAACGGTAACGATGACGAAGCCGGCG
>JBDSEC010000080.1:0-3863 GCA_039920205.1 Pyrinomonadaceae bacterium | reverse complement strand
GGGCTACGAACTCGTGCGAGTTAGGACAAACCACTCATCTAGGGTTAGCGTCTGTGCGCGCCGGGTCGGTTCAATCCCGGCGGATTCGAGTTTTGATTGGATCGCAGTCGGATCCGCGAAATGGCCGGGCGATGCTTTTAAGTTATTCAGGATGGTCTTGCGACGCTGCTGAAATCCAACGCCGACGAGGCGCATTAATTTGGCTTCGTCGAGGTCCGGCGGGATCGAATTGCGGGTGGTCAATCGAACGACCGAACTCCAGACCTTGGGCACCGGCTTGAAGGCGGTGGGCGGCACATCAAACAATGGTTCGGCGATGCTATGAGCTTCGACCAGAACGGAAAGAAACCCGCGTTCGGGGTCACCGGGCCCGGCCATAATACGATCGACTACTTCGCGTTGCAGCATCAGTGTCATCTCGGTGATCACTGGCTGCTGGAACAATCGCTGCAGGATCGCGGTCGATACGTTGTAGGGCAAATTCGCCACCACTCGCGCGGTTGGGGCCGGCGTTATCAATTGGGCCAGATCGGCCTCAAGTGCGTCGTCGTTAACCACGTTACAGTTCGCCGCGCCGGCGAAGCGTTCGCGGATCTGAATAGACAAATTATCATCCAATTCGATCGCGATAATGCGCGCGCCGGTCGCGACGAGCGGTTCGGTCAACGCGCCCCGGCCGGGACCGATCTCGATTATGGTCTCTCCGGGTTGGGGCGCCACTTCGTCAATTATCCCGCGGATGACGTCAAGGTCCCGCAGGAAATTCTGGCCCAGACTTTTTTTGGCGAAACCTTTGTGCACGACTCAAATTGTAGTCGGGATGAGATTCAAAGGCGAACGGATGAAGTAAGTTGAGAGACGCAAGGAATCGGATCCAGTTCATGTTGCCAAAGTGATTTGGTGATTATTCGACGTATAAGTTCGACTTCGACAACCGAAGGTCCCATAAGTAGCCACTAGCTTCAGCTAGTGGTTGGCGTGGAACAAGGCGGCTTTAGCCGAAATCCATTAGAAAACAAACTTCCTCTTGGCTTCAGCCCAAGGTTTTCCTACCCATATGATTCTTAAAGAAGAAGAGGTCTCAAGCTAATCGGAAAGGTCTTTATCGGATTTCGGCTTAAGCCGGATTTGTTCCCATCGTCCCCTAGCTGAAGCTAGAGGCTACTTATATGACCGGTGTTGAATCTTGAGTTCGAAAATGAGGTACTTTAGGCGAAAGCATAAACATTTCAAAGTTGATTCGGAATATTACTCAACCACTCAGTGATGACTCAATTACTCAATGGCCCAATCACTCAATGACTCAATTCCTCAAGATACCCGCTGATCTCAGTATCGTCACCATGCCGAGTGACTTGGACATCGCGAAGTCGCGCCGTGTCGGCCAGCGCGGCCGGACCAATGACCTGCGGGCCATCGCCACCAATGATCTGCGGCGCGATAAAGAATGTGATCTTGTCCACCAACCCGGCGGCCAGGAACGCGGCGGCGATAATAGGGCCGCCTTCGACCAGAACGCTTTGAATGCCGCGCCCGGCCAAATTCGCTAACACCTCGTTCGGATCGATCTTGACTGTCGAAACCGGAACGATCTCAACTCCGGTATCTTTCAAATGCGATTCGCCGACGATGGTCGAAGATGACGTAAAGATCAAGACCGGGGCCTCCCTGATGGTCGAAACCAAACGGGATCCAGCCGGAGTGGCGAGTCCATGGTCCAGCACCACTCGCACCAAAGGTCGCCGCCGCGGACGGCCCGAACGGTCGGTCAGCAATGGGTCGTCAATGACCGCCGTGTTGGCGCCGACCAGAACCGCGTCGCTGTAGTGACGCAATTCATGAACGCGTGCGCGGGCAAGATCCCCAGTTAACCAATGTGATTCATCTCGCCTGGCGCCGATCTTGCCGTCCAATGAACAAGCCATTTTTAGATGAACGAATGGTCGCCCATGTCGTTGGAAATGGAGATAAGCGTCATTAAGGTGCGCCGCTTCGTGGGCCAAGATACCGGTCGTTACCTCGAGACCTGCCTGGCACAACGCTTCGCCCCCACTTCCGGCCACCAACGGATTCGGGTCGTCGATCGCGTAAACCACCCGGGCAATTCCCGCGCGAATCAAAGCTTCGGTACACGGCGGTGTGCGGCCGTGATGAGCATGAGGCTCCAGGGTGACATATGCCGTGGCGTTATGCGCCTCGCGTCCAGCTTGGTCCAGCGCGATCTTTTCTGCGTGGTCTATGTTGTCATATACGTAGAATCCCTCACCCACGATCTGCCCCGCCGGGCTAACAATTACGCAACCGACCAGCGGGCTGGGGCTGACCAATCCTAGCCCCTGCGCTGACAGTCCCAGGGCGACGCGCATAAAACGTTCGTCCAACTCGAGCTGTGACGCTTCTGAGGATTGTGTTTCGATCTCTGCGCTCACAAATATAACCTAGTTGAATAACCCGTTGACGTACTGCTCCGGGTCGAACACCAACAGGTCGTCAACCTGTTCGCCCACACCAACGTAACGGATCGGGAGGTTAAGTTCGTGCGCGATCGCCACCGCGATGCCGCCTTTGGCGGTACCGTCCAGTTTGGTCAAAACGATGCCCGTAATGCCGGCGACCTTCAGGAATTGACGAGCTTGTTCCAAACCATTTTGACCGGTTACGGCGTCGACTACCAAAAGGGTTTCATGCGGGGCGCCATCGACCTCGCGCCCGGCGATGCGGCGCATCTTTTCCAATTCGGCCATTAAGTTAGACTTGTTATGGAGCCGGCCCGCCGTATCGATGATCAAAACATCGGAACCACGCGCGGCCGCAGCTTTCAGCGAATCAAAGACCACAGCGGCCGGGTCGGTTCCCTGCTTTTGCTGGATCAGCGGGACACCCGAACGCTCGGCCCAAACGGCTAATTGGTCCGAAGCCGCGGCGCGAAAGGTATCGGCGGCGCAGATCAACACGTCGTTGCCCTCGCGTTTGATCCGCTGGGCCAATTTGCCGATGGTCGTGGTTTTTCCGACACCGTTCACGCCCACGATCATCATGACGTAGGGCGCTATGCCAGGCGGGACGCTGGTTTCCGCGGCCACCCCCGAACGTTCGGAGGCGTGCAGGATAGTGATCAGCTCGTCCTTGATGGCTTGCTTTAACGCGTCCAGATCGTTGATCTGTTGCCGGTCGATCCCCTGCCGCACGCGGTCTAGGATATGCAAGGTGGTGGCCACTCCAATGTCGGCGCCGACCAAGGCCTCTTCCAATTCATCCAGCAATTCCGCATCGATCTGCTTGCGTCCCTGAAAGACCTTGTCCAGTTGTCCGTTGAGGGAGAGGCGCGTCTTCTCGACCGCACGACGGAATTTTGCGCCAACCTCCTGCTCCAGAGCAGCTTCCTCGGCCTGCAATTCCTCGATCGATCTGTCGAGTCCAAGCACCGACGTGGAAAATCCCCGAGCAGGCGCGGCCTCTGCTTCATCTTTGTTTTTAGTTCTTCGCCAAAAAAATGCCATGTATTAATAGTTATCCAAATCTGTCCCGTTCTCAAACTATCGAGTATAAACGCAACTGCCGCAACGCTACAAAAGCGTGCGGCAGTTGGGAATTGTTTGGGGGACCATTGAGGGTGCAAGTTGGTTTTGGAAAAATCAGACGATGGCGAGCTAGATGGCGAATCGCATAAATGGCCCATTTTTTAACTTGACCGCCGCCCAGTTCATCTATCCTCCCAAAGATATGGTGAGCCTGTTCGGGTACCACGCGATCGGCTCCACCAGTAGCGAAATGTTTCCCGTTCGAAACATTTCGCTTCTTAGAAACTTAGTTGATAGGCACCAATTGATAGCCGAGAGCAAGTGCTTGTTTTTCCATTCCTT
>JBDSEC010000079.1:0-9873 GCA_039920205.1 Pyrinomonadaceae bacterium | reverse complement strand
GGAGATCGTTGGAACGATCGCCGGCGAGGATACGATCTTTATCGCGGTAAGGGAACGTAGATCGCAGCGCGAGGCGATCAAGAAGATCTGGAAAATATTTAGTTAGTGATCAGAGGTTAGAGATCAGAGGTTAGTTAGGAAGATACAGAACAAGTTATGGGCGAGAAGATCAACAAAATTGTTTTGGCGTATAGCGGCGGACTCGATACCTCCGTGATGCTGCATTGGATCAAGGAACAGTATCAATGCGAGGTGATCTGTTACTGCGCCGACGTGGGTCAGGGCGAAGAGCTGCACGGGTTGGACGAAAAGGCGAAGGCCAGCGGCGCGTCTAAATTATATGTCGAAGACCTGCGCGATGAATTCGTGCGTGATTATGTCTGGACCGCGGTCAAGGCCAATGCGGTTTATGAAGGAGTCTACTTACTCGGCACTTCCCTGGCCCGGCCGGTGATCGCCAAGCGACAGATCGAGATCGCGCAAAAGGAAGGCGCCGATGCGGTGGCCCATGGCGCTACGGGCAAGGGCAACGACCAGGTCCGGTTCGAACTAACCTATTACGCGTTGCAGCCTTCGATAAAGGTCGTGGCCCCCTGGCGCGAATGGGAGTATAAGGGTCGCGCCGATCTGATCGCCTATGCGAGCGAGCACCACATACCGGTGACCGCGACCGCAGCCAAACCGTATTCGATGGACCGCAATCTGATGCATATCTCGTACGAGGGCGGCATCTTGGAAGACCCCTGGGCCGAAGCACCGGAGGATATTTTTGTGTTAACGGTCGCACCGGAAAACGCGCGGCCCGATGCCGAGTACGTCACCGTGTCATTTGAAAAGGGCGAGCCGGTTGCGTTGAACGGCGAAGCGATGGAGCCGGTCAAACTGTTAGAAACTTTGAACCAGGTCGGTGGCGCTCATGGCATCGGCCGCGTAGATCTCGTGGAAAACCGTTTTGTCGGGATGAAGTCGCGCGGAGTTTACGAGACCCCGGGCGTGACCATATTGCAGTCGGCGCATCGCGCTTTGGAGTCGATCACTTTGGACCGTGAAGTAGTGCGGCTGCGCGATGGACTGAGCGTTAAGTTCGCCGAATGCATCTATTACGGGTTCTGGTTTTCGCCCGAGTTCGAAGTGTTGCGACGGATGATCGACGACACCCAACAGAAAGTTACGGGCGAGGTGCGGGTGAAATTGTACCGGGGCAATGTGAGCGTGGCCGGACGGCGGTCGCCGTATTCGCTTTACAGTGAACGCATCGCCACGTTCGAAGACGACCAGGGGATCTACAACCAGCGCGACGCAGAAGGGTTTATCAAATTAAACGCGCTGCGGCTTCGGTTGCGGGCAACCGGTTCGTAGCCCTTTAGGCGGAATTGTTGGATCCGTGTTCGGTTCGACGTAACTCGTTTTGTACCAAATAGCTGGCCGCAGGCCACAAAGCTCCCCTCCTTGGCTAAGGAGGGGCAGGAGCGAAGCGAACGGGGTGGTGTGTTCTGTAAAAGTTCTTTTGTTCTTATTAAGATTCCACAGAACTACCACCCCACGGCCGCAAGCGGCCTATCCCCTCCTAAGCATTGGAGGGGAGTTTTAGGAGCCTGCTAAAGCAGGAACTCCAAACGCAGATCGGGGGCTAATACCATGAACGCACTAACAGAAACCAGCATCACCGTTATCGAAGCCGACAAGATCGGATCATCCGTTTCGCCGTTGGGGTTGAATCGCACCAATGCGATATTGACCGAACGCCGTCCGGCCAAGGTTGGCGACGTGGTTGTCGTGCGCGCGTTGACTGACAGCGCGACCTACAACCAACTGGAACTCCCCACCGGGCGTTTGGCGAAGATCAATCCGGGCGATGTGTTGATGGGGGTGCTGGGCCGCCGCCGTGCGTTGAAAGGATTCGTTGGCGACGTACCGGAAACCGTCGCCGCGGGCGACGTACTGCATCTCTTAAACATGGGCGGCGTGATCGGCGAATGCAAAGGCCAACACTCGAGTCTAAGTTCCGCGATCCAACTGGCAGTGATCGGTTCGGTCTGTGACGAAACCGGGCGGGTAAAGAATATCGCCGATGGGGCGATCCCACTTCGCACTGATCTGGGTCCGACCGTGCCGCTGGTTTTGGTGGCCGGGACCTGCATGAATTCCGGCAAAACTTTTGCCGCGACCGAGATCATCAAGCAAGCGACGCGCGCGGGTATGCGCGTCGCCGGGGCCAAGCTATCGGGCGTGGCCTGTCTGCGCGACACCTTGAATATGGCCGACCATGGCGCGATCGCGATCGCCAGCTTTTTGGATTGCGGGCTGCCCTCAACCGCGGGCGCCGGCGACCTGGCACCGGTCGCCAAGGCCATAATCGCGCGGTTGAACGAAAGCGAGCCGGATCTGATCGTGATCGAATTGGGTGACGGCATCATGGGCGGTTATTCGGTCGATTCGGTTTTTGCGGACGAAGAATTGCGCGCGGCGACCGCGGCGTTGGTCTTCTGCGCGTCGGATTACGTCGGTGCTTGGGGTGGGATACAGATCTTCAAGCAGCACGGTCTGCCGGTCGATGTCGTTTCCGGATCCGTGACCGATTCACAAATGGGCGAGGATTACATTCAAGACGAATTCGGTGTACCGGCCGGAAACGCGCGGCGCAACGGAGCGCGGTTGTTTGCGCTGGTCCAATCGAAAGTGAGCAGTAAGCAGTGAGCAGCCGGAAGGCGCGGCACGGAACGGTGGATTTCCTTTGCAGCTTTGCGGTACTTGGCAACTTTGCGTGAAACTGAAATTGTCTAATAACAAACGTTGCGGGTTCACGCAAAGTCGCAGTGAACCGCAAAGACGCAAAGTAAGAAGAAGAGAGACTGGCTCGTAGGGATCGATGAAAATAAAGGTGGGCATTTTTGGTGGGTCGGGTTATGGCGGAGCCGAGTTGCTCCGGATATTACTGCTGCACCCGCAGGCCGAGATAGTAATCGTGACCGCCAACGAACACGCCGGCAAAGCCGTCAGCGCCGTCCATCGCAATCTGGTGGGTCTGACTGACTTGGTTTTCCAAAAGGCGCCGGAAGACCTGACTTCCCTTCCCGAAATGGACTGCCTTTTCCTGGCGCTGCCACATGGTCAGGCGATGGATCTTGCGCCGCTGCTGCCCGGCGAATTGAAAGTGATCGACCTGTCGGGCGATTTCCGCTTAAGCGATCCGCTGCTTTTTGCCGAGCACTACGGCTTTGAACATCGCGCCATGGCGGCGCAAACAGGCTTTGCCTATGGGTTAACCGAAACCGACCGCGAAACCATCAAGACCGCCAACCGGATCGCCAACCCGGGCTGTTTCGCGACCGCGACGTTGTTGGCGCTGTCGCCGTTGGTCGCCAATAACCTATTGACCGGCCGGGTGGTGGTTGACGCCAAAACTGGCTCGTCCGGGTCGGGCGCGAAGGCGGCCGCGAATACGCATCACCCGCAGCGCATGAATTCGTTCTACGCCTACAAACCGTTCGTACATCAACATGTCCCGGAGATCGAACAGCATTTGAACAGTTTGGGCACTTGGACCAGCGAGCTGATCTTTATGACGCACAGTCTACCGGTCGCGCGTGGCATCTTTGCGTCGGTCTATGCTGAACTACAGGAAGCACTTGATCTCGTCGCCATCCGCAAGCTTTACGCCGATTACTACACAGGTTCCTTCTTTGTGCGCTTGGTCGACGGATCGCCCGATATCAATTGGGTCAAGACGACCAACTTTTGCGATCTCGGATTTGCGGTGCGCGGACGGCAACTGGTCGTCTTCGCCGCGCTGGATAATCTGGTCAAGGGGGCGGCCGGACAGGCCGTGCAGAATATGAATTTAATGTTTGGAATGGATGAAAGGACCGGGCTTTTGTTTACGGGTACAAATCCATAATGGACGACGCTCTCTTCCAACCCGCCCCCATCAAGCCGCCGGTAACATTTGGCGACATGAATAGACTCGATATACGTGTAGGTACAATTCTGTCCGTTGAGGACATAAACGGGTCGGACAAACTGGTCCGGCTAAAAGTAGATTTCGGCGATCATCAGCGCAATATTTTGGCCGGCATGAAGCAGGAACGTGCGGGCCCAGCCGAGATCACTGGACGACAAGCGCTTTTCGTCATTAACCTTCCGCCCAAGAAGATCATGGGCGAGGTTTCGGAAGGAATGCTGTTCGATATTGGGTATGCCGATGGTGTAATGCCGGCCCTGGCCATACCCGAACGGCCGGTGCCCAACGGAAGCCGGGCGGGGTAAGAGCACGGCGACATGATAGGCAGGTCAGTGCCACATGCGATAGCTGGGCATCGCCCAACCTCTGCAGGATTGGACCAATGCGCTGTTCCCGTTACGGCTCGGCCGTTATGTAAGTTGCGCGTGGAAGCCAACCGGCACTCGGCAAGAATTGCCCACCCACTATCGCAGGTGGTATTGACACCATGGCGATCGACGTTATTTAGTTATGACAATCGCAACAACCACGTTTGACCAGATCGCCGCGACCGAGGACAAGTTCCAGGTCGCGACCTACAAGAAGATGCCGATCGCCGTCGAAAGCGGACTCGGCGCCTGGGTCACTACATCCGAAGGTGAACGCTATCTGGACCTTTACGGCGGCCATGCGGTGACGGCCACGGGGCATTGCCATCCACACGTGGTCGCCGCGATCCGCGAGCAGTCTGAAAAGCTGCTCTTCTATTCCAACTTGGTCTATTCAGGTGTGCGTGCCGAGGCTTCGCAGAAGCTGGTCTCGCTCGCGCCCGCACCGCTTACGAAAGCCTTCTTCTGCAACTCGGGAACCGAAGCCAACGAGAACGCGATGCGGATGGCGCGAATGGCTACCGGGCGTGAGAATATTGTCACCTTCACCGGCGGGTTTCACGGCCGCACGGCCGATGCGATCAGCGCTACGTTCTCGGGCAAGTACCGCGAACTGGGCCGCCCTAATGTGCCGGGCCATATCGCAGCCGAATTTGGCGACATCGAATCGGTCAAAGCGGTGGCCGACGAAACGGTTGCAGCTATTATGCTGGAACCGATCCAATCAATGGCCGGCGTGCGTACGGCGCCACCCGAGTTTTTCGTCGCCTTGCGCCAATTGTGTGACGAGCGTGGGATCGTTTTGATCTTCGACGAGGTGCAGACCGGCGTGGGCCGGACCGGTGAATGGTTCTTCGCCGGAAGCGAGGCCGGCGGCGGCGTGGTCCCGGACACTATTACCTTGGCCAAGGCTTTGGGCAGCGGCGTCCCGGTGGGTGCTTGTTTAGTGACAGATGCGCTCTCTGCTGACATCAAACTGAATGACTTGGGTACAACGTTTGGCGGCGGGATGTTGGCAATGGCGGCGGTCAAGGCTACGTTGGAAGCGATCGAGATCGACAACATGTTGGCGAATGTGAAAGCGGTGGAAGCGCACCTGCGTTCCCGCCTCGCGGTAATACCCTCGGTTGCTAAAGTGCACGGCTCGGGCTTCCTGCTGGGCATCGAATTTACTGGCCCAGCCGCGCCGATCCACCAAGCACTTCTGGACCAAAACATCATAACCGGCACTTCGAGTGATCCGAACACTCTAAGGCTGTTGCCGCCGCTTTGTCTTCAGCGTGCAGATGCCGACCAGTTCGTGGACGCTTTGAAAGAGATCCTCAAACAAAAGCCGTCCGACTCCGATAACTAAATGACCCCGGCCATGAAAGTAGAAAAAGGGCGCCTCGGACAAAATCCGATGCGCCCTGGTTTTATCGTTGCCTTCAACCGTTAATTGCCCGGCACCGGTAGGTCGTTTGGAGATCCCCATTGCAAGTACTGCATGGAATTGTTCGAGCTCCGTAAAACATACCAATACCCGAACGTGGCGTCATGCCGAAAGACTGCAAGATCCGCCTTGCCATCACCGTCGAAGTCACCGGGAGAAGGTACGTCTCCACTGGTTCCCCACGGCTGGGCCACAAAGCTGCCGTCGAAACTCCGGATCGAATACCAAACGCCATCGCTCGGCCGGAACACGGAAATGTCGGTGGTGCCGTCTCCGTCATAATCCGCCGCGACCGGCCGGTCACCAATTGCGCCAAATCCATAGGACAGCATTTGACCGTTGGAACTCCGAAGTATGTACCAGGCGCCGGCCGACGGCCGATACACCGCAATATCCACCCGCCCGTCACCGTCGTAATCACCGGCCACCGGAATATCTCCGGCGGTTCCCCATTGAACCGAACGCAGGGAATTATCGGCGCTATTGCGGATGTACCACGCGCCTTGGCTCGGCCTGAAGACCGCCACATCACACTTGCCGTCATCGTCATAATCCGCCGCCACCGGAATGTCACCGGCCGAGCCCCAACGGATCGACGTAAACTCGGTCGTAGTGTTGACCAGACTCTTCGTATGGTACCAATAGCCAGTGCTGGGGCGGTATACGGCGAGGTCAGGCACCCCATCACCGGTATAATCTCCCGGGGCAATAATATCGCCCTGTAATCCGAACAGATAACCGTTCAAGTTGGGGGCCGGATACCAGATGCTGGTGCCGCTTCCACCCGGGCGATATACGCTGATATCATCGCGCCCGTCGGCGTTGAAATCGTAACTCCGTCGGAAGCGGCCCGTATTGCTCGTGATCTCGAGATAGCGCGCGACCGCCACATCCGTTTGGAACGGTTGTACCGTTCCGGCAACTACGATCTTGCCATCCGGTTGGAATGCTAATGTGCTAGCGCTGGAAGAGTAGGCGAACGTTGTTGTGGTCTTAGCCAGCAATCCGCCGTTGGCCTGGTAGCGCGCGATAGCGAAATTAGAATTATCCCCTTCATAATCCGCCACGCGACCGACCACATAGATCTCTCCGTTCGCTTTCAACACAACATCGCTCACATAGGCGCGATACTGGGGGAAGGTGGTTAAGACCGTTCCATTGGTACCGAAGGTGTTGTCGGAACTACCGTCTGCGTTAAATCGAACCAGTTCAAATGCGGTATTATTACCGTTCTGACTGAGGGTTGTTAGGTATTTTCCGTCCGGCTGGAGCGCTAAATAAGATCCGTTGTTTTCCGTAACGCCGTTGACGCCAAAAGTGCCGTCAAACGTACCGTCCGAATTGAACCGGATCAAATAACCGCCGACGAACCCGGGTTCGAATCCCAGTACCAAAAACTTGCCGTCAGGAAGTAGCGCCGCGCCCTGAATTTGCTGTGAAGCAAGTTGGCTTGGGAAACCGTACGGGATCGATTTCACCCCACCGGTGCCAAATGACGTGTCCAAGCTTCCATCCGTGTTGTATCGAGCCAACTCGATCGCGGGCGCGTCCGGGTTGGTAGGGCCCGGGCCGGGTGAATTTATCGATCCACCGATGGCTAGTATCTTTCCCCCCGGCAGCAAAAAGATCTTGCCGATGTATTCTTTACCGCCATAGGTGCTATTGATATTGGTGATCACTTTACCGTCGGTGCCAAAGTTTTGGTCCAACGAACCATCGGCGTTATACCGCACCAGCGCAAAATCATTCGGCGAAGTGTTCCAAGTGGGATCGCTGCCGCCCGCGAAAATGATCTTGCCGTCCGGCTGCAGCAATACACCAAAGACGGTCATGAGTCCTCCCGCCCGCACCTTGCCGTTGGTTCCAAAGGTCGTGTCCAAAGTACCGTCACTGTTATAACGGATCGCCATCGGCGAGGGAAAGTACATGTGAAATCCAACCTGCGCCGATTGACCCGCCACCAGGATCTTTCCATCCGGCAGGACGAAGACCCCTTGGGAACTGTCATAAAACAGATTGTCGGTTGCGACCTTCCCGCCAATGCCAAAGGAACCATCCAAAGAGCCGGCCTCGACCCCGGAAACGAAAAATACGAGCACCAGCAGAGCGCTCAAACGAACAACTCGTTTAGCGGCGTTTGAATTATGGTGAATCATTTTTCCTAATCCTTTTCGTTTCCACGTCACCATCCCGAGCCACAGTAACGCGAGTCAAGTGTTCCCAGAGTAGCCAGGCAGTACCTCCTGGATTCGGCCGGAGGTAAAGCACGATCTAGTAAAAGTACCGGGCAAATTATTCACCAGCAAACTCCCGGTGATACTAGCGTAACTAGATCGGACACTTGATTTCCGTAGAAAGACAAATCACTTACTCGAATTCAGTTTCCGGCGAATGATTAAAGGATATGTCTTTCTGGTGCCTGAGTAAAGGTAAGTTTGCTACACTTGATAGGGATAATTGTGGGCGTCTAATGGCTTCGACATTACGGAATTAGGAATCGGATCGCACTTGAAACGATGATGGCAAACTTTCTGACAACTGCCGCTTGGACCCGTGATGAGATCGAGAACTTGATAGAGGTCGCCCTTAGCTTTAAGCGCGGCGAGAATACAACGCGTCCACTGGTGAGCAAAAGTGTGGGATTGGTCTTCTTCAATCCGTCGTTGCGCACGCGCGCGTCGATGCAGGTGGGAATCTATGAACTGGGTGGTAATCCGGTAGTATTGGAACCGGGCGGAAGTTCGTGGACCCTAGAGCATCGCGAAGGTGCCGTGATGGATGGCGACAAGACCGAGCATGTCGCGGAGTTCGTGCGCGTCTTGGAACGGTACGTTTCCGCCATCGGCGTTCGCACCTTCGCGGCCATGCAGGATTGGACTACTGAACGCACGGATCCGGTGCTGGCGGCCTTTGCCCGGTATGCCCGTAAGCCGTTGATCAACCTTGAATCAGCCATGCATCATCCGTGTCAGGCGCTGGCCGACATGATGACGATTCGCGAGAAATTAGGTACGAAGCCCCAGCGTGTCGTTCTTACCTGGGACTGGCATCCGAAGCCTCTGCCGATGGCCGTGCCGAACAGCTTCGCGTTGGCCGCCGCGCAGATGGGTCATGAACTGGTGATCGCGCACCCAAGCGGATACGATTTGGACGACGAGTTGATGTCGGATATTAAGGCGCGATCGGAACAAGCCGGCGGATCGGTCGAGGTTACTCGTGATGTCGATAAAGCCTTTGACGGCGCGCAGGTCGTTTACGCAAAAAGCTGGGGTAGCAAGGATCATTACGGCGCACCGCACAAGGACATCGAGCAACGCGCGCCCTATCGTAAACGCTGGATCGTCGACGAGGCAAAGATGGCCCGAACGCGCGAGGCGATCTTTATGCATTGCTTGCCGGTGCGGCGAAATGTCATCGTAACCGACGCGGTGATCGACGGCCCGCGCTCGGTCGTGATTGACGAAGCCGAGAATCGATTGCATGCGCAAAAGGCGATAATGGCGAAATTGTTAAGCTGAAAAGGAATTCACCACAGAGGACACAGAGAGCATAGAGGATAAACCAATGGTTTTGAAATTCTCTGTGCTCTCTGTGTCCTCTGTGGTTCAAATTCTGAAAACTTATGAATGAACCACAACCCATTTCGAACCAACAACGCTTGGATCTTCTGCGCGAAGCGCTACCGTATATTCAGCGCTTCAAGGGCCAGACTTTTGTCGTAAAGCTTTCGGGTAAGGTGACCGAGGACCGCGCCAATCTGGCATCGCTTTCGGAAGAGTTGGCGCTGCTGCATCAGGTCGGCATTCGTCTGTGCGTCGTTCACGGCGGCGGTAAGCAGTTGAGTGAGTTGGCCAAACGCATGGGTATTGAGCAGACAATCATCGACGGCCGCCGCGTTACCGATGACGATACCTTGGAGATGGCGAAGATGATCTTTGCCGGCAAGATCAACACCGATATCTTGGCGGCACTGCGTCAGCGTGGCGCCGAGGCCGTGGGATTGTCCGGCGTCGACGGCGACATTGTTCACGCCACCGTGCGTCCACCCAAGGAGATACTGAATCGCGCAACCGGCGAACAACAGCATGTCGATTTCGGCCACGTAGGCGATG
>JBDSEC010000078.1:0-2523 GCA_039920205.1 Pyrinomonadaceae bacterium | reverse complement strand
ACCTCGCTGGTCGAAGCACTGCCCGCGTCGGTCAAGATCACGACCGGACCGTTGATCGGTTCCGGCTGGGGGAAAGCGGTGAAGTAGATCTCGCCCGAGCGCATCTTCATCTTGCCCAACGAGAATTGTTCGCTACTAAGCATGCCCGCCACCCCCGATGCCATTCCGCCAATGCCTCCCGGATTTCCGCGCAGATCGATGATCAAACCCGTCGCGTCGCCCATTGTTCCCATCGCCGCGCGGATCTTGGCCATCTGCGGGATCACCCAGATATTGAATCGGATATAGCCGATATTGCTCTCTAATCGCTTGGTCTCGAACTCGATATGCTGCGCTGGGAAATTGCCGAAGGCGGGCGACATCTCGCCTTTGATCTCGCTGCGAACAACCTTGAATTCGCGCACCTGGCCCTGTTCGTTCAGCAATTGTAAGACCGAGGTCGTGCCGGCGGCGCCGTCGATCAGATGCAGCACCACTCGCGACATGATCAGGCGCTTTAACTCATCCGTTTCTTTTCGCGTACGCAGGCGTTCGTTCAGTTTTGCGAGTAATTCCGCGATCGGCTTACCTTCGATCGCACGAACGACGTACCCGGCCCGGATGCCGGCGATCTCGGCCGGTGACCCCACGTTGACCTTGGTGATCAAGGCTTCGCCGCCAATGATCTGCAGATCAACGCCGATTTCGCCTTCGACCGAAGCTTTAGTTTGGTCTTCGACCACGGCCGTGGGAGGGATGATGTTGAAATGTGATTGGCCCAATTCTCCGATCATCGATTGCAACATAGTGTAAAGCTCAGTGTCGGTTTTGATCGAAGTCAATTGCGGTTCGTACTTTTCATGGATCTTGTTCCAATCTAAACCACCCAGGGTCGGATCGAAATGTTTATCGCGAACCGTGCGCCAAACCTGTTCAAAGGTCTGCCGGCGCAACTCGACGTTCGTCGGCGCCGCGGCCGGGACCAATACCGCGCTGGTCTGTGCGTTAGCCTCAACCGCCGCGAAAAGTGTAATAAGCAGGAGCAAAGAGAAGATCTTCATAGATAAATTGATGCCCGAAATGAACGGTTGCCCGGATAAAATTACGAAAAATTCGGCGATATGTTTCGCGGATGAATGGCAGATCCTTCTAACCCGCCGGTTAAGCGATGATTTTACCAGGTTTCACGGTTCTTTATCCCGGCAAGCTAAGATCCAAAATTCGCGGCATGGCCGCAATTCTATGCTAGCGGTCTGGTGAGGCATGCCTCACCGCACGGGGGCAGCAGCCGAGCTGTTTCGCGAGTTGGCTCCGTTCGCGGGAATCGAGAGTCCTAGGAAATAGCGCGCCCTTGGCCTCACCGCACTCCATTGCGACTTCGGTAACTAAACACCAGCAAAGCGAATTTCTACATCATCTGGTACCAAGGATGAACGCGCACCACTAAATCTGGTAACGCGCCGGTAACATCTGTTTAACATGCCGGTCATGATCTTCGTGAAAGAAGGCAAAATTCGCGATTTTTCTGAGTTTTTTTCGCAAAAATTACTTTACAAACGTGATAAACGTAAGTCATAATTGGCGCCTGCCCCACAGAACCCTCCGGGAAGACGTCTATTACAAACAGACTTTGGCGGCACAAGGTCTCATGAAACGAGGTACGTCAGTCATGACGGAAACGATTCGGACATTAGCCACGCGTATCGGTGGTTACTTCAATTCAATTCGCAGTGCCCGCAGGCATTTCCGACGGGTGCCGCTTAGCGTTTCCCTGGTCGGCAAAACGGACACGGGCAGCCTGTGCCGGGAAAAGCCGTTGACGGGTTATACCTGCGACCTTAGCGAGACCGGTTTGTCTTTAGTTATGCCGTCGATCCGCATTGGCGGTTATTATTTGACAGGCGACGGTTGTTCGCTGCTGATCAAACTGGACCTGCCCGGAGGCGAAGTGCAGATGCAAGCGGTCGCCCAGCGATACGAACGGATCCAAGAGAATTTGGAAACGAAATATTTGATCGGCGCGCGCATTACCGAGATCAGTAACGAAAATCGACAGCGGTTCGTCTCGTACCTGCAGGCGAGCGCGGCGACCTTGACCAGCCAGCCGATAACGGTCTAGTTCCAAAACTGAATTTCGTAGATTCTATGCCCCCCGGCGGTAAGCCCCCAAGAGTTGGGGGCTTTTGTTTTGTCTACCGGGTGCAATTAAAAGTACGAATTGTCCGGAAGGCGAAGCTCCTTCTTTGCGCTGAAAGCGCAGCAAGAAAATAGCCAGATGCGGGGCCGAAGCGACGGGGTCGGGGATTAGGGGTCGGGGTTTCGAGCGCCCTGAAGGGGCGCCACTTCGATCTGGCGCGCCTTCAGCGCGCAAGATCAAATTGCGACCAACCAGACGTTTCACATCTGGCTATTTTCTTTCGGCGTCTACTATCTTGCCAAATGGCATACCGCCCATTATAACCACCGGATGGTGGAAGGAGGTATGTCTATGGGAATCCGTAATGTAAAGCGTCAGGAACTCCAGCGGCTCGAAGCAAAGACGCT
>JBDSEC010000077.1:0-5227 GCA_039920205.1 Pyrinomonadaceae bacterium | reverse complement strand
GCCGTGAGAACACCGGTAACATCAGTCCAGATCTGTACTTCGTTTGCCGCCAACGCCGCGCCTAGCAGCGCCGCCGTGTAATCGGAACCACCGCGTCCGAGCGTCGTCGTCACGCCATCAACCGTGGCACCGACAAAACCGCCCAGCACGGGGATCGCCGCCGCGGCGATCAGCGGATCGAGTTCGGCCCGGGTTCGTACCTGGATCTCGGTTGGTAATGGTTCGGCGTTTCCGTGATCGTCATTAGTTATGATGCAGCGGCGCGCATCAACCAGCTGGGCCGGCAGGTTTGCGTGCCGCAGAACCGTGGCGAGCAGATTGGCAGAGAGCATTTCGCCATACGAAACGATCTCATCTTGCCGTAGCGGTCGCGGCCGCGTTTCCGCCGCAGCGGCCTGCAACAGTTCGGTGATCTCTCGGCGCGAAGTTTCCAGCAGGTCGATGATCGTTGCGGTTTCCTGAGTAAGGGCCCGCGCGACCGCGAGGTGCCGCTCCCATTGCGGCGCGAGCAATTTCGCCGCGCCCGCCGGATCGCCCGCCGTTGCTTGATCAAAGCTTGCCAGCAGAGCATTGGTCACGCCGCTCAGGGCCGAAACGACCACTACGGGATGCGATATCTTCGACCGATAAACCGAACTGACGATACCAACTAGGCGTTCAATCGCCGCGACATCCTCGACCGACGTGCCGCCAAACTTCATGATCGTAACTGCTAGATCTGCCACGGCGAACTCCGCTCCAAAAAATAGAAAAGGCCGGTGGTGTTTGCACACGACCGACCTTTTGAACAGGTGGTAACGAAGGCGCACTTGCGCGCCGCCGATCCGGGTCGTAGCTCTCCACCGAATATTATTCGATGACAGTCCTGCGGATTTAGCCGCAGCAACCAGCCCGCCGGGCGAAGGTATTCCGGACAGACTTCGGCGATCTTCCCCTTTCACCTAACACACCGGAACCCTCGCGGCTTAAGTGTTGGCTACTCTTGGAGATCGCTCCTCTACTCAAATTTTCAAACTAACCGATAAAACGAAATTTAACGATTACGAAATCGTAAGTCAAGTAAACTGGATGCCCGGTAGTGGGTCAGTTTGAAGCGGGATGAATTCAAAGTTCATTTTTGGTGGTTTCTATTTGTAACAGCGGATATACTCACGGAGCGGGTCGTGCATCGAATTAAGGTGACACGGTGAGTCGTGCGCACGCGGACTCCTACAACACCTTTTGATCTGTAGGGCCACGCCGGACCGGTGCAATCCCTGTCCCGGCCCGCGAAACCCTAGCGTTAAATCTCGCGATTGCGGTACATTTTCTTTGGAGGTTCAAGCATGAGTTCGGAAGCAAATCTGTGCCCCAAGTGCAACGGCAAGATGGTGCAGGGGTTCACCTTCGAAATTGATGGCTTCAAGCGCATGGTCAGCACCTGGGTCGAGGGTGCGCCGGAGAAGTCCTTCTGGCAGAGCGCGAAGGTCCCGGCGGACAAATGCGTTCCGGTGGGAACCTTTCGCTGTTCGGCATGCGGCTTCCTGGAATCGTACGCGCGCCCGGAGTTCGCCGCCCAGCAAAGCTAACCCTGGGCTACAAACACGTGCCCTTAGCGCAAGACTACAACCTTCGGAGTTTTTTTTTAACTCGCACTTTTAATTGCACCCGAACTTGTCACTCCTAATCGCGGCGACCGCCGGTCAACCGCAAGAGAAAGAAGAACAGGTTGATAAAATCCAGATAGAGCGACAACGCGCCTACCACCGCGTACGAGCCGGTTCCGCCCGCGGGCAATTCGACCGCCAACTGCTTAAGGCGTTGCGCATCCCAGGCCGTAAGGCCGGTAAAGACGATCACGCCCACTACCGAGATCACGAACTGCAGAGCACTGTTCTGCCAAAAAAACCCGACGATCGAAGCCAAGACCAAACCGATCAGGCCCATGAACATGAACTGGCCCACGCCGGCCAGGCTTCGTTTTGTGACCGTCCCAAAAACCGCCGTGGCGCCAAACATCCCGGCCGTGATCACAAAGGTTTGCGCGATCGAGGACCCGGTATAAAGCAGCAAGATCACTGAGGTGGTTACGCCCACCAATGCAGAGTAAAGCAGAAATAGGCCCGCCGCCGTAGCGGGCGCCATTTTCTGGACGCGGGCCGAAAGATAAAGCACCAGGCCGAACTGCGCGATGACGATGCCCCAGAACACTAAACGATTGGCAAACACGGCCTCGATCACCACCGGGGTTGACGCCACCAGATATGCAATAACCGCCGTGATCGAAAGACCGGCAAACATCCATCCATAGACGCGTGACAGAAACGCCCCTACGCGCTCGTCGCGAATGTCCGCCGAAACGAAACCACCTTGGGGTCCCGCCCACTGCCCGCCTGGTTGTTGCTGATTCCAACTCATAAATACCCTCCTAAATGGCTTTACTTCAGATGCATTCGCCACCCGGAATCGTTCGCTATTATTGCGTGGTCTTAGCTCTCCACCGCGGAGGATTTGCCGCCTTCGCAATTTACTTGCTGGGCTTTCAGCGCAAACCAGAAACCACAGGAGTAAATAATAACTCGCACTTTTAATTGCGCCCATCGCCTGGTAGCGCGTCCCGTCAGGCTTCCCAAAATCGTGATCATTTCTGCGTTTTCGGATTTTTTCACGATCCGGTGTCCAATTTACTCGATCTCGTTTGTTATTACTTTGAAAGGTAGCTTCAATTAAACTAGCTTAAGAAAGTGAGGATCCGAGAATGGAAGAATATGCGTTGATCATGCGACACGAAAATGGCGCGAGTGTCGCTTCACCGGAACAGATACAGGCCTGGATGAAGCAGACGATGGACTGGATCGGCGGCATCGCCGCGCAAAACAAGTTCGTTAGCGGCACCGGATTGACGTTTGACGAGGCCCGGGTGGTCAGATCAAACCAGGTCGTAACCAACGGACCCTTCGGCGAGATCAAGGAAACGCTAGGTGGTTTCATCGTCGTCCGGGCCGAATCGGTCGACGAGGCGGTCGAGTTCGCCCGCGGTTGCCCGGTTTTACAGGGCGAAGGGAACAGTATGGAAGTCAGGAAGATCGCAAATCAGGCCGAAGCGGCGGGGCCGGGGTCTGGGGGTCAGGGGCCGGGGAATGAGGCGGGCTGAAGTTTGGAGGGGCGCCGCAGAGGTCTGGCGCGTCGGCGTCCTTGACGGGTGGATATGCATCCTGTTGCCAAAGGATCCTTCGCAAACGACGGTTTAATATTTCATTGTCTAAATCTCATTTTTGGTGCACTTGTATGAAACACCACTTATCATTGATCAACCTTATCCTAGCGCTGTTCCTAACGGCCGGCTCCGTACCCGGCGTTTTCGGTCAAAAGTTCACGGCCCCGTCGACAAAATCGGAACCCGGCTCCACGCGCGATCGAGGGCGGATAAAGACCGCAACCCTTTCGATCTATATCTTGTTCCAGGGCAATTGTAAGGAGGCGATGGAGTTTTATCATTCGGTATTCGGTGGGCATTTGACGCAAACCAAGGTCGGAAGTTCACCGATGAAGCGTGCATTTCCTGAACATATGTATGACAAGATAATCAATGCCCGACTGGTAGGTAAAAATGTCGATATTTCGGCTTCCGACTGGCTCAGACCCGCGCAGAATCCGATTCAGGGAAATATGGTATGCCTATACTTAAGCGGTGGAAAACCCGCCGAGTTGAAGGCGATATTTGAGAGGCTTTCGGTCGGCGCCGAGGTAACCGATCCCTTAATGGCCGCGCCCTTCGGATTCTACGGCGCGCTTAACGATAGATTTGGTGTCCGATGGATGTTTCAAACCGATCAAATTGATTGAGCGTTGCGTGCGGGGCGGACTACCGACGCTAAATTACCAATTTTGAATTCGCGAACTGAAGAACTTATACCGCATCTATTTAGAACGGAGTACAGCAAAATTGCCGCCGTTCTTGGGCGGGCTTTTGGCTTGGCCCAGTTGAATGCCGCCGAAGATATTGCCAGTGAAACCTTTCTCGCGGCCCTAGAAACTTGGAGTTTCAAGGGCGTTCCGGAAAACCCCACTGCGTGGCTTTACGCGGTGGCAAAGAACAAGGCGCGTAACTACCTAAAACGCACGGATCTTTTCAATCATAGAATTGCGCCTGAGATCGACCACGTGGGTCCGCGATCTCGAGAGCCGGTATTAGACCTGTCCGACCAGAATATTACTGATAGTCAGCTACAAATGTTGTTCGCCGTTTGCCACCCATCGATCTCGACTGAATCGCAGATCGGATTAGCCCTGCGTATTCTTTGCGGTTTTGGGATCGAGGAGATCGCGGATGCGTTCTTGATCAGCAAAGAGACGATCAACAAGCGCCTTTTCCGAGCCAAAGAAAAACTACGTCGCGAAAAGGTCGAGATCGAACTGCCCGGCGAAGCGGAAATTGCCCCACGGCTCGAGGTCGTCCTTACTACCCTATATCTCTTATTTAACGAAGGTTATTACTCCGAGAGCCAGGCCGCCGTAGTTCGCGTGGAACTTTGTACCGAAGCGATGCGGTTGACCTGCTTGCTTCTCAATAACGAGCAGACAAACAAACCCTCAGTGAGTGCCCTGCTCGCCTTAATGTGCTTTCATTCGTCGCGGTTCAGAGCCAGGAAAACCGAGGGCAACGAGAGCATCTTGTATGAGGACCAGGATGAGACTCTTTGGGACCGCACTTTGATCGCCCAGGGCGCGGAGTACTTACACCAGGCATCGCGCGGGGATGAGGTTTCGAAATATCACTTAGAAGCCGGCATTGCTTACTGGCATACGATCAAGGAAGACAGCAAAGAAAAATGGAGCAATATCCTGCAACTCCACGATCATTTATTGCTGATAGAATACTCGCCGATCGCAGCCCTAAACCGAGCCTTTGCGCTGGCAAAGGTGCACGGAAACGCCGCGGCAATTGTTGAAGCAGAAAAGCTGAATTTAGCGAACAACCACTATTACTTCACGCTGCTCGGAGAACTCTACCGGGAAGCCGATATAGCTAAGGCAAAGCTAAATTTTGAACGGGCACTTTCCCTGGCCAAAACCCCAACCGACCGAAACACAATTCAAGCGAAACTTGACCGGCTTTAACGTCGCCGATATCCACGCCAGCATGTCAACCGTCCACGTTGAATAGAGGGTAACGTCGACAAGCTAAAGCATGTCGTACATTTTACGGGCCCAGGTCACAGACGGGCCCGGCCGGTTAAAATGGGCC
>JBDSEC010000076.1:0-4048 GCA_039920205.1 Pyrinomonadaceae bacterium | reverse complement strand
TTAACATGACGTTCGTTAAGACTAGTCGGTTTACCGTGATTATGAGATTGATTCACAAACCTACCAAACTCCTCCTTACCTAGCCGCTGGCGATGGCGGCGCCCGATTCGTTTGGGCGCAGGTTTTTTGCAGCGGCGGAATTCAACACGCATCAATAATTAAGCAATTCAGTCGAATTCACGTCCGCGCCTTCGCGTTTGATTTCGCTACTAGGGGTTGCTTCGCGTAGGGTTGAAGGGGATGGGTAAGGATAATTCAACATGGACGAAAAATATTTTCCCGAGCAGATAGAAGAGAAGTGGCAGGCACATTGGCGCGCTACGGATGCGTTTGCGTCCGCGCCAAAGTCAGACCAACCAAAGTTTTATTGCCTGGAAATGTTGCCGTACCCGTCGGGTTTCTTGCACATGGGGCATGTGCGGAATTACTCGATCGGCGATGCCTTGGCGTGGTACAAGCGGCTGCAGGGCTTTAATGTGCTGCATCCGATCGGTTGGGATAGTTTTGGTCAACCGGCCGAGCAGGCGGCGATCAAACGCGGCATCAATCCACGGGTCTGGACCGAAGACAACATCGCCCATATGCGCGGCCAGTTGCAGCGATTGGGCATCAGCTATGACTGGAGCCGCGAGATCTTTGCGCACCGGCCGGAATACTACCGCTGGGATCAGTGGTTTTTCCTGAAAATGTTCGAACGCGGATTGGCCTACAAGAAAATGACACCGGTCAATTGGTGCCCGACCTGCGAAACGACGCTGTCGAACGAACAAGCCTCGGGCGGCATCTGCTGGCGCTGTGGGAATCCGGTCGAGAAGCGCGACATTGTGCAGTGGTTCCTGCGCATTACGGATTACGCCGAGCAGTTGCTGAACGACATGCAAGAGATCGAGGCCGGCTGGCCCGAGCGCGTCCTGACCATGCAGCGCAATTGGATCGGTCGTAGTGAAGGTGCATTCCTGGATTTCGCGATGATGGATTTCCCGGGCGAAAAGATCCGTGTTTTCACGACGCGGATCGATACGATCTACGGCGCGACGGCCGTAGTCGTTGCGGCTGAGCATCCATTGATCGCGGCGCATGTGGATAAGATACCGAACCGCGACGCGGTCGAGCCTTTTATCGTCCTGGTCAAGGCCGAAAAAGCCCAGGCCAAAGCACCGGGCGCCGAGGAAGAGAAACTGGGCGTCGATACCGGATTGCGCGCGATCAACCCGTTCAGCGGCGAAGAGGTACCGGTGTGGATCGGCAATTATGTCTTAATGGAATATGGCACCGGCGCGGTCATGTCGGTTCCGGGGCACGACGAACGTGATTTTGAATTCGCTACTAAATATGGCATGCCGATCCGGCGGGTGATCGCGTCGTTGGCCGCGGGTAACGAGGTTACGCCCAGGGGGCCGATGGCCGCAGCCATGACCGAGTACGGCGTGATGATCAACTCGCAAGAGTGGAGCGGCACCAGGTCGGACGAAGCGAAACGTAAGATGTCGGTTTTTGCCCAGGAACACGGATTTGGCGAGGCGGCCGTGACCTATCGCTTACGCGATTGGGGAATCTCGCGCCAACGTTTCTGGGGCGCGCCGATACCGATCATCTACTGCGATTCGTGTGGCACGGTTCCGGTGCCGGAAGCGGATCTGCCGGTGCGTTTACCCGATGACGTCAAGATCACCGGCGTGGGCGAATCGCCGCTAGCATCGGTGCCGGAATTCTTCAATGTGACCTGTCCCACTTGCGGTGGTGTGGCGCGGCGCGAGACCGATACCATGGACACGTTCGTTGATTCGTCGTGGTACTTTTTCCGCTATTGCGACCCGCATAATACCGACGCCCCCGTTGGGAAGGAAATTGCCGCGTATTGGACGCCGGTCGATCAATACATCGGTGGGATCGATCACGCCGTCATGCACCTGTTGTACACCCGGTTTTGGACCAAGGTGATGCGTGATATCGGCTTGGTGCCATTCAATGAACCGGTCAAGCGGCTAATGACTCAAGGCATGGTCACCAACCTGATCGAAGGTACCAACGATTGGAAACGCATGTCCAAATCGGCCGGCAATGGCGTCGATCCGGATGACATGATCGGTGCCTTTGGGGCGGATTCGGTGCGTCTATTCGTACTGTTCGCCGCGCCGGTCGAGAACGAATTGCGCTGGCAAGAAGCCGGCATCGATGGAGCCAAACGGTTTTTGCAACGGGTCTATCGTCACGTCTGGCGCTGGCGCGCGTCGATCGCGAATGCGCCGGGTGAGGAGTCCGCGGCCGGTGATTTTTCCGCCGAGGCGCGGAGCTTGCGGCGCAAAACGCACCAGACCATCGCGCGTTTGACCGCCGATATGGATAAGTTCCAACTGAACACCAGCATTGCGGCATTGATGGAACTGTCAAACGAGTTGGGTGATTTCAAGGTTGAACCCGGCGCCGCCGCGGCATCGGATCTGTATGCGGTGCGCGAAGCATTGCAGGCGTTGGTAATCATGCTGACCCCGTTTGCGCCCCACATCGCCGAAGAAATGTGGGCCGGATTGACGGGTTCGAACGCGGGGCTGTTGGGCAGCCAAGCAAAGTGGCCGGCCTTCAACGCGGAACTGGCGGTGAAAGAAGAGTTAGAGATACCGGTTCAGGTCAACGGCAAACTTCGTTCGCGCATCATCGCGGCGCCCGACGCGACTAAGGAAGCGATGGAGGCCGCGGCATTGGCGGATGAAAAGGTGCGGACCTACACCGACGGCAAGCAGATCGTGAAGGTCGTCGTCGTGCCACAGCGGTTGGTCAACATCGTGGTGAAGGGATAAGAAATTGGGTCATTGTTTCATTGATTCATTGCTTGGTTCGTTGAACCGTGGATTCATTGATCCAATGACCCAATGACCCAATGACCCAATGACCAAATTTCGACCAAATTTCCTATTTCATTTCCAGGTTCCATCCGGTGTTGACCCAATTCCCGTCGCGATTGACGAAGGTCTCCGTGCCCCGACCGGTAAGCGATTCGCGTTTTCCCGCCGTTTCTAGTTCTAACTTAAAGGTCGTGTAAAGGATCACTGTGTTGCCGTAAACTTGCGTTTCCGTGCGCGGAAATTCCAGGCTTACCAGTTTACTGCCGCCGGCAGCAGAGCGCTTAGCGCCGGCGAAGATGTCCGCACGTTTGCTTATCACGTCGGGTCCGCCATCCATCGCAATAGCCTCTTCGGGAACCAGTTTCTCCAGCTGCGCCAGATCGCCCCCGAAATATGCCTTCCACACGCCTTCGCGCGCGATCTTCAAGGATGCCTGTTCATTGGGTGAAAGTTCGCGCGGCAGCTCGGCCTGCCGAAATTGTGCTTGGACCATATCTGGATGCAAGTAAATATTCGAACCGACTTGGGTCCACTCGCCATTTACCTTGGCGTACACATCCAGCGACCGCAGTTTGCCCGGCGAGCGGGACTTTCCATACCAGGTCTCGGCCACATACGGCACCAGAGCCACATCGCCGTAAAATTCATAGTCGATCTCGGCGATCTTGTAATCCGCTAGACTAAAGCCTGGGCTCGGTAACGGCGTCGATTGGCAAAATCGGGCAGACGTATTCATGTACGTATCGATACCGCGCATGACTGATCGTGCGCTGCTGGTAAAGCCTACCCAATTTGCCGAATGAGTGTCGCGAATGGTCTTACAGTCAACATTTATGTAGGCTTTGAAGATACTGTCGATGTGGGCGCGAATCGCCTGTCGGTCGGCGTCGCGTGTGTCTCGCGGGATTATCGTCGTCGTCGCTTCAGCGTTAGCCGAGGTTAAATGCCGCGGCAGATTGGCGCCGATAACGATACCCAAAAGGACTAGTAAAAGTGCAGAGAGTTGTTTACGCATAATCAGCATCTCCTGGGTCGGCGAGCCACAATCCATGATCGAATTACGCGGCCGCCGTGATCTAAGATTTCCGGAATAGTACGCTTCCAGACACGCAGAGGGAAAATAAATAGTTTCGAGTCGTTGGCCCGACGGCGCGAAAGTCTGAGATACGCGTGTGAGTATTACATCGTCGGATGGGTGCAACTAA
>JBDSEC010000075.1:0-5863 GCA_039920205.1 Pyrinomonadaceae bacterium | reverse complement strand
GCTCCAATACTTGCTGCTTGAGATCAACCGTGCAGATTGGGGACCCCTGTATCGACAGACTAACAGTCTGTCGGACGACTGGGGGACGCTAGCCTTCGATCAACTGTCCAAAAGTTATGCGGTGCCCGTCGGGCGTCGTCACCCCGAATTCGCGGATGCCCCACGGCTGGTTTTGCGGGACACTGGTCAACATCGCGCCGTTCGCTTTGAATTCGGCATAGATCGAATCAACATCCTCAACCAGCGCGTGGGCAAAGTAGGAATGATTACCGGACGCTCCGGCGCTCATCTCATCTGCGCATTCCCCGAGCATCACCTTAAAGATTCCAAACGACAAAAACTCCCAACCGGGCGCCGTGAAATCGAGGTCGAATCCCAGCGCGCGTTTAAAGTATTCGGCCGAAATGGCCAGATCCTTTACCGCCAAAACGTGTCTAGTGTGGATAACTTTTCGGTCCATGGGGACATTATACGGGACCGGCGAATCAAAGGTTAAGTCAGTTCGCGGCGCTGCCTTTTGACTTGTCTTATTGTGCCCGATTTTGATATACCGTCAATTGTGTTCGTAATAATGTCAGTGCTGAGTTTGCGACTGTAACGTCTCTTAGCAACAATTGTCAGCCTAGCGTGGCTTTTAGTCTTTGGACTTCGTGTCGAAAATGACATGTACAATGGGCCGCGTTTATGGCTTTGTTAGGTTTCCGCTGCCTAATGTGAGGCTCCCCGGCGTTTTCTCTTTGCGTCGAAGACGCCTTGAGGACTTAGCCAGATGCAAGGCTTTGCGCAGCTTCTGGTCCAGATCCAAAACGCCTCCGCGCCCTGAAGGGGCGCAAGACGACTTCTTCACGGAGTAAGCAAAATGCCATCTAGCTACACTTGCTTGAATGTTCACCTAGTATTTTCGATCAAGGATCGAATGCCGCTGATCAGAGCGGAGTGGCGTGAACGGCTATATTCATATTTGGGCGGAATCGTAAAAGGTCTAAACGCGGCTCCGGTCGCGATCGGTGGTGTTTCTGATCACGTCCATCTGTTAGTTGGCCTTCGGGCTACGCATCGCTTGGATTATTTTATCCGGGAGCTAAAATCCAGTTCGTCCGAGTGGGTTCACGCTGAATTGGAGAAGAAGTTTGAATGGCAGAAAGGATACGGTGCATTCAGCGTAAGTCCCACAGCAATGGACCAGGTGAAACATTACGTCTTGAATCAGGAGGCGCATCATCAACGATTCACGTTTAAAGAGGAGTATTCAGAGCTATTGAAATTAAGCGGCGTGGAATATGACGAACGATATCTGTGGTAATCGATAACGTGGATTTTGTGAACGACATCCGGCGCCCCTTCAGGGCGCGGACGTGTTTGTGCGCTACCAGAGGCCGCGCAAAGCCTTGCCTCTGGCTAAGTTCAGCGCACCAGAAGCGGATCTTGGAATCCGCGTTTGGCGCCAACCACAAGCCGCAAACGGCACAACCTAAATCCATTGACCCACCCGAAGGAGGTTTTACATGAGTGAGATCCGATTGAACATTGTAGATCGCGATAATATCCATTCCGGCGAGGTTCATGGTTATGTCGCTGAACTGGCGGTGGCTGCGCTTACCGCGGAGCCCGAGACCTTTGCCGAATTGGAATTGGCGATGCGGCGGTTTTTAAAGTGGGACGAGCATTCACCCTTTGCGCGGCTTTACCCCGGCGAGAATCTTGAACCATATGATGCGGGCGTGATGGTGTTGGATCTGGCCGGAGGTGTCATCGCCACCGAATCGAGTTGTTCCGACCTTGAGGCCGAGGGGCAAGTTCGCGTCGAGGCCGAATTCGCTGACGATGGAGAAGTATGGGTGCCATTCAAACTATCGCAAGACTGGTTGATCGTACGTTCAATCCCGGAATACGAGCGTCTGCGACCCGAGCGCCGAGACGCGCGGCTTGCCGTGCCGCCGCTGGATGCGCGGGCGGTGCTCTATGGGAGCCCGTTGGTTGAATTCATCGCGCAAGAATGCCGGGCCGAACGCGGTTCGACTGACGATGATCGGTTCACCCGGATCCACACCAAATGGATGATGGCGCCGCGTCCGGATCTGGGCGGTAAGACTCCGCGAGAAGTATTGTTGGATAAGAAAGAATTCGTTGATTTCGAAATGCACTCCCGTGCGTTGCAGTGGTCGTTCGCCGGCGAGTGCCCACCTCATATTCCAGTCGAGTCGGACGCCTATCGCTTTGCGGGATTTGGCATTCATGAGAACGTTCTCTACTACTATATGGTGCGCGAACTGCTGGAGGTTTGTTTTGATTATTATGATCCGAAGCGGACGATCAATGACGAGATCGAGTGGCTCGAGGGAATAAAGTCGACCTGGTTAAAAATGGAGAATCCGCATTTCAGTTTGCGCACGCCAGGTGCCTTGATCGAATCGGAGCGGCGGCGGATCAACATCTCCATGTCCGCGAAAGAGATCCTGATCGATGAAGATTGTCCCTGCTGTCAGGCAATGGCGGCCGACTTTAGCACACCAATGTTTTGGCATCTGGATGGGTGCAACATGGATCAGACCTACGAATTTTCCTTTCACGAGACCCGTGAGGCGTATGACGCCGAACAGCGCGAATGGGATGAATTCCATGCAAAGTGGGAGCGAGAGCGTAAAGAACGGGGCGACGAGATTGATGATGTCGATTGGGTGGCCGAAGCTAGAGCGATCGATGGTGAATCGGTGAGTTTGTCCGATGATGATGAACTTCCGTTTTGAGGCCTAACCTGATGTTAATGCGCTTCGCGTTTTGCAGAATTGCGCTTTCAGCCCGCAGCTGGTGAGGGTGAATTTGGTGTACATTTGAATTGTTCGAGATTCGTTTCATTGGCCAGTCTTTCATCTACCGGAGATCCGCGCTTGCCACCAAAAACCAAACTGTCACCTACCATGACCGTGAAAGAATTCGATCACGGTTATTGGTACGCGCTCGAACTGAAGGAGTTTGCTCATTCGATCGGCGTTCCGAGTTCAGGAAAGTTGCGTAAAGACGAATTGGAAGCGGCCATAAAGCACTTTCTGAAGACCGGGAGAATGGCACCGCCGCCAAAACGTAAACTTTCCGTTACCGGACGAAAAGACGTGGAGCTAGGACTTTCCCTTCTGCGGCGAGTCGTGGTTTACACCAATGATAAGGCGACCAAAGACTTTCTCGACCGTGAAGCGCGGAAGAGGGCGCCTGGTATGAAACGCCGGTCCGGGGCGCGTTACCGGCTCAACCGATATCGCGAAAAACAACTGGCCAAAGGCGCGAAGCTTACCTACCTGGACCTGGTCAAAGAATACGTTCGCCTGAATCAATTGACCGAACCGTACGCCAAAGCCCCCACCGGGCGCTATATCAATTTCTTGAGCGATTTCCTGGCGGCGGAAAAAAACGCAACGCATGCCGCGGCGCGCGCCGCTTGGGCGGAATTGAAGAAGCTGGATATCCCCAAAGATTATCATTCTTGGGTAAACCGCAAGTCGGGTGCAACTGATAGTGGGAGTTCATAGTTAATACCGACATTGGAAATCTCGCGGTGAATGCGAGTGCTTGTAGCCCCGCCTTCAGGCGGAATCGTTACAAAACATCTAGTTCCACTTAATGCGACGTTTACGCTGCGGTTCCGCCTGAAGGCTACGGACCCAGGCCTTTCTTCACCAACTCTCCTCGGGATGACCTAACCAGACGATGTATGCATGCGGTTAGGTTATAATTCTGGTTCAAGGATCTACTTAAACGAACTGGAATTCATGCAAGCAAAAACCGCGGTCACAAAATATTCCTTCCAATGTACGAACGCGGGATTGAGATTGGACCAATTTCTAGCACTCCAGTTTCCCGCGCTTAGTATAACCAACCTGCGCCGGGTCCTGCGCGAAGGTTCTGCCAAAGTAAACGGGTCACCCGGCCGGCAGGGTTGGATCCTGCAGTCCGGTGACCTGGTCGAGATCGAACTGGACACTTCGGAAGCCACTTCGGCTTTGCCGGAGAACATACCGCTCGACATTCTTTTTTCCGACGACGATCTATTGATCATCAACAAACCGGCCGGACTATTGTCACACCCAAGTAACACGGAAAAGTCGGGCTCGGTTATGAACGCGGTGTCGTATTACTTACTGCACACGCGCGCCGGTACCAGACAGGACGCCGCCCGGCCGATCTTGCTACATCGGCTGGATCGCGATACCTCGGGCGTTTTGGCGCTGGCGCTGAACGATCGGGCTGGACGCATTGTGTCTAAGGCGTTTCGCGACCGCAAGATCGAGAAGAGTTATCTGGCCCTGGTTTATGGTGAAGTTGCCGAAGACAACGGATTGATCGACGCGCCGATCGTTCGTGCCGCTGGACAATGGCCACGTTGGCGCGTGAGTGACGACGGTGTGACGGCGCAGACCCGATTTACGGTGCTGGAGCGATTTCGCGGATTTACGTTGCTCTCGCTTGAAGCCTTAACCGGGCGCACCCATCAATTGCGCATCCATTGCACCTACATCGGTCATCCGATCGTGGGTGACAAAGTATATCGCGGACCGGCGGGCACTTCCGGGCCGGGTTGGCCCGGCAGTGTGCCCAAACAACAACTCCTTCACGCCAGCACCTTCTCGTTGAGACATCCGTCGGGCGGTGAGCAATTGTCGATCGAAGCACCGCTGCCGCCCAAATTTGTAGAAGCCTTACAAGCGTTGCGTAACTCTAACTGAGCCGCATCCAAAAGCTCGAAATGCAAGGACACTCTAGGGGGCGCATATGAGGGGAGCGTTGAAAAAAAGTGGTCCGGAAGCAGGTGCATCCGGTCCGCGGTTTTTTCTACTGGCTACTGGCTACTGGCTACCGACTACTACTTCCGTTATTTCACCACCGCCAAGGTGAGATCCTTGTTCAAACCCGCCAAGGCCCGCGGGTTCTGCCGAAAACTGGTGGACAAACGCACCCGGTCGGTAACGAAATCGAATAACTCGCCGGCCGTGATCGACCGGTCGTGATTCGCATCGCCCTCGCCGTTCAATCCTTCCAACAATGCCCAAGTAAAAACACCATGACCGCCACCCCAATCACTGCTCTCTTGCGATATCTCGTTTACGTCGGACGAGGTCAACACCGCGCGACCCGTTTCGTTATAGAGTTTGGCAGCGTACAGATTGATCACGTTGTTTTCCATTACTAGTTGCCGTGACATGCTCCGGCCGCTTAAACCCGCGCTGTGACAAGTGTCGGCAAAGACGATCAGCCGTTGGGCGCGCACTTGCCGGTCGATGATCTCCTGCAATTCCGTCATCGCCAGTGCCGTGTGCGGCATGTCCGCCACCTTAGTGTCGTGCATGATGAAATACAACTTCTGCGGCGCATAAGGATCCGGCGAACCGTGCCCCGCCAGGAAGATAAATACCAGGTCATTGGGACCAGCCTGTGGTAGAAAACGAGTAAGGCCCGCGCGCACGCTATCCAACGTCGCGTCCTGATTTTCCAAATACAAAATATCTTTAGCGCCAAATCCGCCGCCCTCGGGCCGCAACAAAAAATCGCGGATCGAACGAGCGTCGGCGTCGGCATATTCCAGATCGCGCAATCCGCCATCGTTGAACTTATATTTTGAGATTCCGATCACTACGGCGTATTTGCGTCCGGAAAATTGCGACGACACCGCGGCTTCACGCTGGGCGATCGGAATCGTAAGCCGCGTCCATTGACCCGCGCGATCACGCGCTTCGATCACGATCGTGCGGGAAGCTCCGGGAGTAAAAGACAGACCAAATTTCTTGGTTTGCGAGCCGGCCGCGATCGGAGTCAATCCGACCGGTTTACCGTTTAAGGTAACCGTAGCGATCTCGCCGTTCGGGCTGCTTAC
>JBDSEC010000074.1:0-3699 GCA_039920205.1 Pyrinomonadaceae bacterium | reverse complement strand
CGGTGGTTTGATAGTTGACCGCGATCAGGTCCGTCAATCCATCGGTATCGACGTCGGCTGCGACTATCGTGCCCGTACTAGTTCCTGCGCCGTAGGGTGTCGGCGTACCAAAAGCGCCGGCCCCGTTTCCACTCATCAGCGAAACACTACCGCCGGATTGGCTCACTACCGCAACGTCGTTCTTTCCATCTCCGTCAAAGTCCCGCATCACCGCGTAAGAGGGTGATGCCGGGCTCGGAAAATGTACCGCGGCACCAAACGTTCCCGTTCCGCCGTTTAACAAAACGGAGATGTTCGTCGAGTTCTGATTGGTCGTTACAATATCGAGGTCACCGTCGGCATCAAGGTCAGCGGCCGCGATCGAGGAGGGGGTTACGCCAACGCTATAATTGACTGGTGCAGCAAAGTTTCCCGCGCCATCCCCGAACAATACGGACACGTTGTTGGTGGTGGAATTCGACGTCGCGAGATCTAATTTGCCATCATTATTGAAATCCAGGGCGACGACGCCGGTAACTTTTCCGGGCAACGAAATAGTTGACGTTCCGGAAAATCCACCTCCTCCATTTCCGCGTACCAGGGTTATGGCCGGACCGTTCGAGTTGGTCACCGCGTCCACATTGCCGTCTCCGTTAAAGTCTCCCGTTATTACAACGGGGAAAATGTTGGCCGCACCAGATGGCAGTAAGATCGTGGATTGGGTTCCCAACCCGCCGGCGCCGTTTCCCAGCATGAGAACCATGCTTTGATTGACACCGCTACTAAAAACGATATCGAGCTTGCCGTCGTGATTGAAATCGGCAGCACCGATGCCGTCGGGGCACTGATTCGTTGTTTTAACGAGTGGCGCGGCAAAACTGCCCAAACCGTCGCCCAGCATTATCGAGATGTTGCAGATGCCCTGAAAATTCTGGCCCACCATGGTGACGGCCATGTCGGGCTTGCCATCCCCATTAAAATCTCCAGTGGTAACCGAGCGATTCCAAAAGTCATACGTTAAGGATTGCGCGGCTTGAAAATTGGCCACGCTGCAGGAATCGGTTGCCGTTACGACGAAAACACGATAAAGCGCCACGGTCGCGAAAGCGAACAGAACGGCGCCAACAAGTAGGGCTCTTACGGTGCGGGTAGATGGGGCTAACATTTGGACCTCCCTGATAAGCGGCCTAAGGAACTTGGGTGATCAGGTCGCGAGACGATCGAATACATTGATCGAGTCGGCTATTCAACGAGAATAACCAAAAAACGGGGGCACCTGCTCCGTCAACCGATCCGATTGCATTAAATTTTATCCTAACGAGCCCAGTTGTCAATATTTTGCGGGACGGCAAATCCGTTCGGTGTCGCAGTTCGTGTGCGATGGTGACCACCAGGAACATATATTTGCCGCAAGGGTCATTTAGTGGTTGAATTGCGGCATGGCCGAATTGATTCACGAAACCGTCACCGACTTAGCCAAGCTGATACGCCGGCATGAGGTTTCGCCCGTCGAATTAATGCGATCATTGCTGGGCCACATCGAATCGACCAACCCGCGATTGAATGCGATCGTGACGTTGAACCCGGATGCATTGGAACAGGCCCGGGCCGCGGAAGCGGCTGTCGCCCGTGGAGGTGAGATGGGACCGCTGTACGGCGTTCCTTTGACGGTAAAGGACACTATTTCGACGGCAGATTTGCGGACGACGAGCGGCTCGAAACGTCGGGCCGTTCACATTCCCAGTGAAGATGCCGTCGTGGTCGCGAGATTGAAAGCCGCCGGCGCTGTTATTCTGGGCAAGACCAACACCTCTGAACTGGCAATGGCTTATGACGCCGACAATCCCTTGTTTGGCCGGACCAACAATCCGCACGATCTGACTCGTACCTCAGGTGGTTCCAGCGGCGGCGAGGCTGCAGCGATAGCGTCGTTTATGTCATCCGGTGGAATTGGCAGCGACCTAATGGGATCGTTGCGCGTGCCGGCACATTTTTGCGGCATTGCCAGTTTGAAACCCACCACCGGTGTCGTGCCGATGACGGGGCACACGCCCGAAGCCGTCGGGCCGTATTCGTTGGGCGCGGCGATCGGACCGATGGCAAGAACGGTGGCGGATCTGGAATTGTTGTTCAGCGTGATCGTTGACCCAACCCTTCCTTGCTCACTCTCCGCGCCCGTAGCGCGGAGAGTGAGCAGGGATGAGCTGCGGGGTTTGCAAGTCGCCGTGTATGCCGACGACGAATGCTCACCGGTTACGGCCGAAACGATCGCGGCGGTACAGAATGCGGCGCTCACCCTAAAAGATGCCGGAATGGAAATAGTCGAAGAGTTGCCGCCCGGGATCTCGCGCGGCCCGGGATTGTGGACAGAATTATTCTCTCGCGGAGGAGTAAGCCAGTTGCGCAGGCTATATGCCGGTCACGAGGATGAGGCGGGAGGAATCGTTCGGGCGATCCTGCGAAAAGCGGAAACGGCGGAGCAGTCGTTGGATGACTATCTGGATGCTTGGGTCGAACGCGATCGGTTACGAGCGGAGCTACTCGAGTTCATGGAAACGGTACCGCTGCTACTTTGCCCCGTTGGCTCGGCGCCCGCATTTACGCATGGCGCGCGAACAGTCGAGGTCAAGGGCCGGAGCCTGAGCATTTTTGAATCGTTCAGCTATTGCCAGACATTCAATGTGTATGGATTGCCGGTGGCCTGCGTCACCGCTGGACGATCCGCCGAGGGATTACCCATCGGCGTCCAGATCGTCGGCCGGCCCTATGCCGAAGCTCAGGTCTTGGCAGCGGCTAGCACTATCGAAGCGGCGGGAAGTTGGTGTTTGTAGCCTTCAGGCGGAACCTTCTCTTGTCAGAACCGGAAGCGATAGCGACGGGTCTGTCTCCAACCGGAAGGGAAGAACCCATCGCTATCGCTTCCGGTTCTGACTTTAGCCCGCCTAAAGGCGGGGCTACGAACGCATGCGCTGCTTCGCCCACCTCGCACTTTTGTTTGCAACCGTCGCGAACCACGAATCTTCACGAATTTAAAAAAAGGGCCCAAACAGAGTTGATCTGTTCGTGCCTTATTCGTGCAAGTTTTTCTTATTTGTGTCGATTCGTGGTTAATTCCGAACCGCCTAAAGCCCTTCAAGTCCACCCGCTATCGCAGGGTGGTACCGACCTCATGCCCATACCGCTCTTTTCTTCCCCAGCACCTGACACCCAGCACCCGACACCCTACCTGCGCTATCGCAGGATGGTACTGACCTCATATCCCCGCCGCTCTATTCTTCCCTAACCCCCAGCCCCCGACCCCTAACCCCGGGCGGCTTCCGCCCTACGCTTTCAGCTTCTTCACTTCTTCGATCAACACCGGCACGGCGTCGAACAAATCGCCCACGATCCCGTAATCCGCGATGTCGAAGATCGGCGCTTCGGGGTCTTTATTGATCGCCACGATGGTTCCCGAGTTCTTCATGCCGACCAAATGCTGAATGGCGCCCGAGATACCCAAGGCAACGTAAAGCTTGGGCGCGACGGTCTGTCCAGATGAGCCGATCTGACGATCGATCGGCAACCAGTCGGCGTCGCAGATCGGCCGTGAAGCCGCGATGTCACCACCCAGAACATCGGCCAATTGCTGAGCCAAAGCGATGTTCTCTTGGCTCTTGATCCCGCGTCCGACAGCGACGATGATCGCGGCCTTCGTCAGATCGACCGCCTGCTTGGATTCCT
>JBDSEC010000073.1:0-5979 GCA_039920205.1 Pyrinomonadaceae bacterium | reverse complement strand
GCCGATGGCGACGCTGCGGCCGCGCGATTCAACGCTCCGGTCGGCGTGGCGGTGAGTGCGGACGGCACGGTTTTTGTGGCGGATACCTACAACGACCGCATCCGTGCGATCGATAGATCGCGAACGGTGCGAACCGTGGCCGGGGGCGACGTTCCGGGATTTGCGGACGGCGATGCTTCGTCAGCGCGCTTTGATACCCCCGGTGGAATCGCGGTGGCGCCGGACGGGGCGTTGATCATCGCCGACACCGGCAATCGTCGCATTCGCCGGGTCGAAGCCAACGGCGCGGTTTCAACCGTGGCCGGCAGCGGCGAATACGGCGACCGCGATGGTGCTCTGTTGGAGGCGACATTTGCTGAACCCCTAGGCGTGGCCGTTGATGGCGATGGATCGATCTATGTTGCTGACGCGGCGACCGACACCATACGGGTTTGCCAGACCAAACTTCTTCCGATCGTCGCGACCATGGCGGGCAGCCGTCGGCAGGGCCTGGTTGATGGTCCGGCGATGGCGGGGAAATTAAATCGACCGTCGAGCGTCGCGTTAACGCCGAGGGGAACGTTGATGATCGCCGACGCCGGCAATCGCCTGGTCCGTACGCTGATCAGTCCGGATCGAAACGCCGGCCAACAAATTTCAGCGGTCGAAGCGAATGCAATGCGGCCGGACGCGACCGCGTTTCGTACGGCGGCACCCGGACGTTGGCCCTATGCGCCCGGCGATCGGGCGCGCGAGATTGCGGCCACATTTGGCGAGATCCGCGGCGAGATCAAGCCCGGCGAGGGTCCCGCACGTTTTCACAATGGTTTGGATATTCCCGGCGCTTACGGCGAGACCGCCCGCGCCGTGCGCTCAGAGAAGGTTCTGCAATTACTTCCGATCGGTGACCTGAATGGCGTGCGCGAGTGGTTACGGTTGGCGACCATGGGCTACGTGCACGTACGTATCGGTCGTGACAAAGACGGTAAGGCGATCGCGTCCGACAAGTTCCAGGTGATCAAGGGTGAAGGCGATACCACCGTACGCGTCCGCGTGCGACGGGGCACGGTGATAAACGCGGGCGACCCGATCGGCACGCTAAACAACCAGAACCATGTTCATCTGATCGCCGGTCCGCCAGGGATGGAGATGAACGCGCTGGCCGCGCTGGATCTTCCCGGTATCCGTGACACCAAACCACCGGTGATCGAAGAGAAGGGGATCCAGCTTTTTGACGAAAGCTGGAAACGGTTCGGTGACCCAAAAGCTGATTCGCCGACCGTTACCGTGAAAGGTCGCGTGCGGATCGTTGCGCGTGCTTATGACCAAATGGATGGCGGTGCTGATCGCCGCCGGTTGGGCGTTTATCAAATCGGGTATGAAGTTCAAGTCAGCGCGAAAAACTTCGCCGTCAATGGTCCGGAAATGACGTTATCGTTTGCCGAGCTGCCCGACGATCCGCGCGGACCGGCGCTAGTCTACGGTCCCGGCAGCGTCTCGGGCGCACGGCCGCCGACCATCTTTGCCTACATCGTTACCGACCGCATGGCCGAGGAAAAGGTCGGCGAAGATTTCTGGGACACGACCAAACTGGCCCCGGGCCAGTATATATTGCGGGTTACGGCGGGTGATTTCTTTGGTAATCGGTCCAACCGAGACCTTCAGGTTCAGGTCGCTAATTAGAGGCGTGGATGTTTCCGTGTCCCTCACGTCCGTTTGAGCCAAGAAATTTCGCGTACCGCCACAGAAATCTTGCGCGGTGTCCCGTGACCGGCGAAGATAATGCTTCCGGCTAAGTATCCAATATTTCAATTTTCCTGTGAAAACTTCGAACATACGCACAAATCTTATGAGATCAACCATCGTCCGTTTCGTAGCGGTGGCACTAGTTGTCACCGGGTCCATATTGCCCAACGCCGCGTTGGCCCAACGAAAAGCAAAGCCAGTGGCCGTCGTGACCGCTGCGCCGGCGATCAGCGTTACCCCGCCTGCACCGGTGGTCACTGACGCCGAACGCTGGGCGGAACTTGCCGGACGCCGCGAGCGCGTCGCCAACAAGATCGGCGCTAACGGCGTGTTGGTGCTTTACAGTGGCGAACCACGGGTTTACACGAATGATGTGGAGTACGAATTCCGGGCGGAAAATAATCTCTACTACCTGACGAATTTAAACCAGAAGCGGGCGCGGCTGGTGGTTATGCCGGGCAATACAAAGTACCCGGCCGTGCTGTTCATTCCAAAGCGCGACCCGGCCGCGGAAACCTGGACCGGTCACATGTACAGTCCTGAGGAAGCCGCGCAGATCTCGGGGGTCAAAGAGATCTGGGACTTCGCCGAATTTGAAGAGTTCCTACGCGCGCTCCAGAACCGCCAATCCTACGAACCAAAGAACCGTTTGATGTCGGCGGACACGGCGGCGGCCACCGGTACTGGCTATGAATCGCTAAATTCGGCTGCCATCCGTAACGAAGCGATCCTGTTCCTGCTGCTTCCGCGCGACCCGGAAAGCCGGGAATACAAGGCAGAGCAAACTCTGGCCAGCCAATGGTCACGCGTCAATACCGGCTATGCCGTGCGAAATGCGTTTCCGATATTTACCGAATTGAGGCTCCGTAAATCGCCGCTCGAATTGAAATACATGCAGCATGCGATGGACATTTCGACGGAAGCGCACGAACGCGCCCAGGCCGCGGCGATGTCCGCCAAATGGGAGTACGAAGTCGAGGCCGAGGTGGATTACACCTTCCGCCGGCGCAACGCCGACAATTGGGGTTACCCCAATATTGTCGGCTGTGGACCGAATGCGACGACCTTGCACTACGAAGAATCGCAAGGCCGCGTGACGCCGGGACAGTTGATGTTGATGGACGTGGGCGCCGAATATCAGCATTACACGGCAGATGTAACGCGGACATTTCCGGTCAATGGTAAGTTCAGTCCGGAACAGGCCGCGATCTATCAGATCGTTTACGATGCGCAAGAAGCGGCGGCACGTGCGACCAAACCGGGCGCGACTTTGCCCGAGGTTCACAACGCGGCCGAAGAGGTGATCAAGGATGGGCTGTTGCGTTTGGGGTTGATCACCGACAAGAACTCGCAACAGTTTCGCGTTTGGTTCATGCACGGGAATTCGCATTGGCTGGGAATGAATGTACACGACCTGGGGACTTCGTCCGGCCAGCCGCCGGTCAAACTTGCGCCAGGAATGGTTTTCACCAATGAACCGGGCATCTATGTTCGCGAGGACGCCCTGGATGTTTTGCCCAAGACGCCGGAAAATGAAGCCTTCATCGCCGCGGTGCGGCCCGCGTTTGAAAAGTTCAAAGGCACCGGCGTCCGTATCGAAGACGATATGCTGGTAACCGAAACCGGAACCGAATGGATGACCAAGGCGCTGCCGCGGTCGATCGCGGATATCGAGGCGTTCCTGGCGCGGGTGCCGCGTGAAGTTCACGCCGCGGCCAGCCGTCGGCCGATGGACGAGTCGATAGCAATCTGGTCGCGACGGATTTGGAGTTTGGGGTAGGTCGAATCGCTAAAGGGTGCGGGTGATCCGCACCCTTCTAATTATTCGTAGCTTAGTGCATCAACCGCGTCCTGACGCGATGCCCGCCAAGCCGGATACATCGCTCCCACCGTGCCTCCAAACAATCCAACGGCCAATGCGATCAGTAACCATTTCGTCTCGATCTCGACCTGCAGGGAAGAGAGACGCATGACGGCCATTCGTGCGGCCAACGTCAGGAGTATCCCGGCACCGACACCTAACACGCTGACCAAGATCGCTTCCTGTTCGATCACCCAAGCGATCGCCCATTTCGACATTCCCAATGATTTTAGAATGCCGATCTGCCGAGTACGCTCGGTCACCGTGGTGTACATCGCCAGCAGGACGACCAACAGGCTGATCGCCGCCGCAACGCCGACCACCACATTCAAAAAGACGTTAAGCGCCGGGAACGACGCGCCCGAAGCGTAAAGCTCGGGAAGATCCTTCGTGAAAATGACCTGAAACTCACCACCATGCGTGCCGTCCGTCAGTCGTTGGGCCACCGCGTCTTGCTGCGCTGGATCAGTCAAGGACACCAAGATCGCCGAGCACTTTTCAGCCCCGCCCAACTGCTCCTGCATCGTCGCCAGGGGGATCTTGATTCGGCCACCATTGGCCGGTTCGTAAACACCTACGATGTGAAACGGCCGTTCATAAATATCAATGGTGTCGACCAATTTGGCCTTGCGATCGCGCAGCCAGATCGCGTCAACCACCGCTTCGTCACCGGTGCCCAACTTTCGCCCATCGATCAACGTCATGCCGGCCACCGCGGCGAATTCGTCGTAATTGATGCCGTCGATCAAGCGGCCGCCAAATGCGCCCTGGTCGCCCTTGTTGCTGACAAAGTCTTGGCCCAGCGGTACGGCCGCGGCCACCCCGGGTACCTTGGCAAAGTCCGCCGCGCTCTTCACCGGCAAGGCTAATCCGGTTGCGGTCAGTGACACGGACCCCGAGGGTCGCACCATGATCTCGGCCCGCACATTTCCTTCACGTTTGCCGCGCTCGCGCAGAAGTCCGTGAGCAAGTCCGACCGTAAATATGATCAACACCACGCCGATCCCAATACCGGCGATGCTCACCAACGTCCGCACTGGACGATGGGTAATGTTCGAGAAAACTAAGCTGTCCATGACTTTTCGAAATGCGGGAACCTTGTCCGATAACCGACGCGCTCCATGCGGTACTGTGCGCCAAGCCAAAATGACCAATCCGACCCCGGTCCAAACCACGATGGCCGCCTTGCGGATCAGTGCCAAAGTAACGCCCGTCGCCGCCGCGTACCCAAGCGTGTTTAGGATGAGGGCCGTACCGCCTTCGTAAACCCCGATGGTGCCGGGAACAAAACCGAAGACGAAGTTGATCACCTTGGTCAACGATTCGATGATATAGGCCGCTTGCAGCGAAGGGGTCAATTCCAATAGTCGCAGGCCGACATAAACTTCGATCACGCTGGTTACGTGCGCCAAGAAATCCAAGCCAAACATGACAAAGAACGCCGTCCGCCGCTCGTTGTAGAAAGCGTATACGTCGGTCTCGAGCCGGTTGATCTGGTCACGTCTTCCGATCAGCGCCTTCGGCTTTATGCCCAGGCCGGCCATCCGATCGATGATCCAAGTCAGCAGCATCACCCGGCGACTGGCGGCAACCGCGGTGACCGTCATTCCGATCGCCACTGTGATGGCAATGCCGATCAACACCACACTGACAACTGCCGGAAGGCGATACGCGAACAGCATTACCAGCGCGCCGCTCAGGACGAACGCGGCGACGGATAAGTTGTAGAGGATATTATCGACCACTAGCGCCGAAACACCATGGGCTAGCGGCACCCGGCGCTTTAAGAGCGCAGCCTTGGTCGCTTCGCCTAGCAATGGTCCCGTAAAGGTAAGAAAGCTAACGGTCTCGCCGCCCAGACGAACGGCCAAGGCATGTCGAAAGCTGAAATTGCGGTGTTCATTTGGGATGGCCATCGTCATCGAGATAGTGCGAATTACGTGACGCAATCCGTTAATTCCAACGATGATAAAGAATCCCCATCCGACGCGAATAAGCGCGTCAAAGATCGGCTGAATGCCAACCCGGCGAATGACATAGGTGAGCAATCCTAACCCTAGGACGAAGGCGATAACCTGCAGCCAGGCCATATTACGGCGCGAGTTCGACGCTGGCGAGGCCGCCGAAGCGAGCTCCGCATCCAACTCGTCGTCCAAAAAGTCGTGGGTTAGTTCTTCTTCGCCGGTCATTAATTAGTGGCTTCCGGTCGCGGAGGAGTTGTCCGACACCGGTCTTACTACCTCGGTGGCGATGCGCCCGGGGAAACCGCGGAAACTCATCCCCGATCGATCAGGGAACGATTTCTGCGCGCCTTCCAAACGGCCCATAACTCCTAATACAGTTGGAACGAACGATAGACTATCATACGGTTCGTTCACGACCAGTCCGCGGGG
>JBDSEC010000072.1:0-3621 GCA_039920205.1 Pyrinomonadaceae bacterium | reverse complement strand
GCTTCCAACCGGTCGATCCCGTTCAGGTCCAGAACATCATGGATCGCGGGCTCGCGCTCAGCGAGGAAGAAACGGCGGTTCAGCTTGCGGAACTTAGGGCCGACTTCAATGATCGACATATCGAGTTGGATAAAACTTGGCTGCGTCATTTCGAGGGAGTGCGGGCGTTTGTTCCGGACGGAACAACGCTTTCAGAGTCGCGCCAGCTTTACTTGGGCGCGTTATTCTCGGGCGAATATGCCCTGGAATCCGCCGCGCTTTTCAATCCTTCGATCGTCCCGCATCCGAACCAGGACGGCCTGGGAGATGACGAGCTTCGCTTTATCATGAGTTTGCGCGCCACCGGAGAAGGCCACATTTCCTCGGTCGAATTCCGCACCGGCGTGATCCACGGCGATCATTCCATTCAACTGGAAATGCCCACCCAATTCGTCACCTTGCCCGAACGCGATCCGAACCCGAGTTTTCACAAACCAACCTTTTTGCACAAGTTGAAGGAAATGGGTTTGGAAAACGATTGGTCCGCCGCGGTAATGGGTGGGCTTTCGGCCGCTTTTAACCTGAGCGAGTTGGAAACGCAACGGGCCGCCGCGACGGTAGCCATGCCCGATTCACACGACGTCATGCGCACCATGGATTGCATGCACTGGTTGGCGGAATCGAATTACCAGATCCATTTCAACCCATCTACCCGGGTTTCCGAACGGATCATCTTTCCCATCTCGTCGAATGAAAGCAATGGTATTGAAGATGCTCGCTTCGTTCGATTTGTCGACCTGGATGGCAGCGCGACCTATTACGCGACCTACACCGCCTATAACGGTCGGGTGATCCTGCCGCAATTGATCGAAACGACGGATTTTCTGCATTTCCGCATCCGTACCCTCAATGGTCACGCGGCCCAGAACAAGGGAATGGCCCTTTTCCCCCGGCGAATAAACGGTCATTACGCGATGCTGTCGCGGCAAGACGATGAAAATCTATTCCTGATGTATTCCGACCATCCGCATTTTTGGAGCGATCCGGTAATTTTGACCCGGCCCAAGCGGCCATGGGAATTTGTCAAGATCGGCAACTGCGGTTCGCCCATCGAAACCGAAGCCGGTTGGCTGGTCCTGACCCACGGCGTTGGACCCATGCGAAAGTACTGCATCGGCGCCATGCTGCTGGACCTGAACGATCCATCTAAAGTGATCGGTCAATTGGACGAGCCCCTGCTGAAACCAGTCGGCAATGAACGCGAAGGCTACGTCCCGAACGTGGTCTATTCGTGCGGCGCCCTGATCCATCGCGACCGCCTGGTCCTGCCTTACGGCTTAAGCGATAGCGCATCAGCCATCGTTACGGTCGACTTGAATGAGTTGTTAGCCCAACTTACGCCCAAAGGATAGCTGGCCATTGGAACGATTGTGCGGGGGATTTCAATAGGCCCAAAGGTAAGCGATGCCGCGGCTTGGCGTAGAGGGCCGAGGTTCTAACGAAAGCGGCAAGTGCGGTTGACAGCAAAAAGCCGGTACGGTAAGTTTGTTGTTCGCGCTCGGGCCGGTATTCCAGTCACTAGCATGCCTAAGCGCGATGCATTTCTCCTGCGTCCCGTTCGTCTAGTGGCCTAGGACACCGCCCTTTCACGGCGGCGACACGGGTTCGACTCCCGTACGGGACGCCAACAATTTCCAACCATTATTACGAACCGATCACTCGCACCAGCGGGTGGTCCGGATTGGCTCGGTCTAAGCAAAGCTAGGTTCATTTTAGCGGTGGATCTCTGAATATTTGGCGCCAAAGTTGAAGACGGGACGCGAGCTGCACAAAATTATAGGTCTGCGACCGAATCAGAAATTAAACTTCAGCGCGAATTGAATTAGGCGAGGATTGTTACTGGTCGATTGGATCTTGCCGAAGTTTCCTGCTTGTCCCGGCGGAATTTGACCGGTGACCGGATCAATTTGAGAGGCCGAGCCGAAGTTACTGGCGGGATTGGCATAGTTGACGGTGTTGAAAAGATTGAAAAACTCGGCGCGCATTTCGATGCTTCTCGCTTCCCCCAAAGCGAACCGTTTGCTCATCGAAAGATCTACATTAAATTGTCTAGGCCCGCGTAGAATATTGCGCCCGGCGTTGCCAAAATCCGTGCCGGTTGCGCTAGCGGTGGCCCAACCACCGGAACTGGGAATAACTTGACCAGCCAGCACGATCGGGCGGGCAAACGCATAGGGATTGAAATAATAACCAGGTGGAATGTTGCTGGCCGGCGACCTGCCGGGAACCAGGTTCGGACGGCCGTTGCCGCTTAGGGGCCCAAAATACAAATTTCCCGCACTGCCATCAAAAACGTCGATCGGTAAGCCGGACATCACCGTCACGATACCCGACACCAACCAGCCGGAAAACAAAACGCGGCCTACTTTACGGGTGCGAACAAATGCCGGTTTCGGCAATTCCCAGATAACATTAGTGACCAACCGATGGGTACGGTCAAAATCCGACAACCCACGATCCGCGCGGTTGTCGAGCTGATTGCCAACGACGGAACTCGCGTCGTTGATCGTTGCCGGATTTAACAATCCGATCCGGCCTGATCCGCCGCCGATGCCCGAGCCGTTATCAATCGATTCGCCGAACGTGTACGCGGCGAGAAATTGCAATCCATTTGAGTTCCGCCGTGACAGTGTCACTTGCAGTGAATTGTAACTAGACTGACCGGTGGTTTGATCTTGATTATAGCCCGTGGGTCCCCCGGAAGCGCTAACCCCCTGAAAGGGCGCGCGAGCTTGCGTGTTGCCGGGCGTGTTGGTCGAGATCCAAGTGTTGGTAACGGGATTGAATACGGGATTCTCCGGGCTCGCAAGCCGTGCCTGATTGATGGCGACCCGGCGCAATAGTTTCACCCCGCGCGTGCCGACGTACGCAACTTCAAGCAAGGTATTGGGCGTAAGCGCCAATTGCGTGCTGACCTGATATTGCTGGATGTAGGGCGTCCGATTGTTACGGTCGAAAGTAACCCCCGACAGGCCCAACGGTCCGGCGGCTAAGGTCGGGAACTCGTTTTCGGCCGGTACCGGCGCGAACGGGGCGGTCAAATTGCCGGGGCCATTTATGCCAACGAAGTAGAACGGCGGCGAATATATACTGCCGACCAGGGATTGAAACGACGGGCGCGAATAATAAACTCCGCAACCTCCGCGAACGACAAATCGACCCGACTTGAAGGGTTTAAAGGCAAAACCAAAGCGCGGCGCAAAGTTGTTGGGGTCGATGCTGTGCAGAACCCGCCGGTCCACATTCGGTACTTCTGAAAGATCATAAGCGTTGATGGCATTGCCGGCCTGCACAATGCCGCCGGCGGGCAGATCGCTGGGACTTGGCGGTGGACGATAAAGCGAAGCATCAAAAGCCGAAAGGCGTCCCAGCGTGTCGTAGGGCGGCAGATCCAATTCGTATCGCAAACCGAGATTAAGCGTCAAACGTGGCGTGATCTTCCAATCATCCTGCGCGAAAACGTGATAATCGGCGGTCCGTAGTTTGCGCTCTTTGATGCCGTTCGCCAGCACCGAAAATGAAGTGTTCCCGCCCAGGAAAGCACGAAATGACAGTAAAACTGTTTGGCCCCGCGTCAGAAAA
>JBDSEC010000071.1:0-4167 GCA_039920205.1 Pyrinomonadaceae bacterium | reverse complement strand
GGGTGGACGACACGCCGCAGGAACGCGCCACACTTTTCAACCGGGAGTGGAATATAAACCCCATCAACGCCGGTGTTTGCCAAGGCAGCGCCGTGGATCGCCGGGGAAAGGGAATGCGAAACCGTTTTACCGATTATCCCGAATACCTGGGTGTCCACGTTCACGTTTTTGACGCGAAACTGGTCCAGCAGTTCAGCGACCGTCAGTTGTCCCGGTGCGGTCGCGCAATTAGCTTCTGCCGCCGCGTAGGTAACTCGAGAACCCCAGGCGGCTCCCAATAACCTGGTAAGCAGACCCGCTTCGCCCATCGCGATGGCGATCAATTCGCGTTTGGCATAACGCGCGTGATCAAGACAATTCAGGACGGGCAAGCAATCGGTGATCTCGCCGGCCATTACAGCCAGCTTCAAAATGAGCGCCGGCGTCAACATCATCCGTTGAAAGATAGCGGCCAGGTCCGACGGAACACCCTGGAAGTGATGATAGGAGCAGACGATCCGGTCCCAATCCAAAGACGGACCGGAAACGGTAAATGATTCGGCGAGGTCAAGTTCCCAATCGAAGAAAGAATTGTGGTTTGAAAGCGTCGACCAGAATTCACGGCGTGCAGCCAGGTCCAGATCTATCTCGCCACCCTGTGCTACGGGTCGAAGCGTCAGGAGCAAGGGGACCGAAAAGACACTTTCAAGGGCGAGGCGTGCACCTGCGTAGATCTCCGACGCGGGCAAATAGTCCAATCGAACTTCCACAACATCCGCCCGCTCGGCCGTGCGTTCGATCGTTTCGACCAAACCTGTCACCGAGCGCGCGCAAGCGGGTATGACTACGATCGCATTACGGCCGGATTGTTCGAACAGTTTGCGGATCATTGCACCGCGAACAATTCGTGCGAGAGATAGCGCTCACCAAAATCGCAAATGATCGATACCACGCGTTTGCCGGGTCCGGCTTCGCGCGCTATTTGAACGGCGGCGTGGGTGATCGCACCTGACGAAATGCCGCAGAAGATCGCCTCTTCCCGTGCCAATCGGCGCGCCATCGCCACCGCATCTTCATAATCGACCTGGATGACCTGGTCAACCAGCGCGGCGTCGTAGTTTTGCGGGATAAAGCCGGCGCCGATCCCTTGGATCTTATTTGGACCCGGTTCACCACCGGAAAGGACCGGGGAGCTCGCGGGCTCGACGGCAACGATCTTTATCTTGTCGCCTAATCGTTGGCGCAAGACTTCGCCCACGCCTGAGATGGTCCCGCCGGTACCGACCCCGGCGACAAAATAATCTAACTGACCATCAGTGTCTTCCCAGATCTCTTCGGCCGTGGTCCGCCGGTGCACTTCGGGATTCGCCGGGTTTTCAAACTGTCCGGGGATCCACGAACTGCCCGTTGCTTCGGCCAATTCGGTGGCGCGCTTGATCGCACCCTTCATGCCTTCTGGTCCCGGCGTGAGCACGACTTCGGCGCCCAGAGCTTTTAAAACGTTGCGCCGTTCCACCGTGACGGTTTCGGGCATGGTGACGATCAGTTTGTATCCCTTGACCGCGGCGGCAAAGGCCAGCGCGATACCAGTATTGCCCGACGTCGGTTCGACGATCACGGTTTCACCCGGCGTGATTCGGCCCGCGCGCTCGGCGGCGTCGATCATGGCTTCGCCAATACGGTCCTTGACCGAATCCATCGGATTCTGTGATTCAAGCTTGACCACCATTTCGGCGGCGTCCGGACCGGGAATTCGTTGCAATCGGACCAACGGGGTATATCCGATCAGCTCCAGCATGTTGTTCGCAATTTTTGGACGTTGTGGCATCAAGTTCTACCTCATCAACAATTTTAGGAATCCTGCTTGGGTAATTCTGCTCGTATCTCGAAAACTCGGGTCGGACCTTCCTGACCCAACAGTCGCGTAGTCCCTTCGGTAACGCTCGGCGGCGGAGGCATAAGTTCGGATGTGTTATAGGGGGCGAATTCTGTTTTAGCGGGGGCCGGTGGCATTGCGCCCTGGGCCGGCTGCGCTAAAGTTTGAGGTTGCCCGCTGGGCAACTCCAGCCGTTTTTCGTTGCGCAGCCGGGCTATCTCTCCGATCCCTTTGAACATCATGGTGAACGCCGGTATCAGCATCCAGTACCACCAATACATACCGTGATCGGTCATTTGCCAGATCGTGATCGATATTATTAAGAAAGCCAGTCCGGTACCCAAACTGCCAAATGCCGACTCGTACGACGGTTCACGGCGTCCGCGTCCGCGACGCCCGCGGCGGCCGGTATAGATCTCGGGTTGCGGCATCGGTGCCTGCGCTTCGGGAAGCCGCCCGGACATCGCCATTGGCACCAGGCTGACATCCGCTCCACACGCGCGGCAAAACCGAGCCCCATCAATATTCTGCGTCGCGCACTTTGGACAAAACATAACTAATCAATTCCCGGACTCATTCGTCGCCGTATTTAAACGCACTCAGTTCCGACCGCGACTCTTGTAATCTAGTGTTCAACGATAGCGCCGGAGGTCTTCCTACTGTCTACTGACTACTGTCTACTTCTTCGCTGCCTCAACGCCTCGTACAACAAAATCCCGCCCGTAACTGAGACATTAAGCGATTCGATGTGGCCGCGCAATGGTATCCGCACTAGGACGTCGCAATTTTCTTTCACCAGTCGATGCAGCCCAGCGCCCTCGCCCCCCAGGACGATCGCCGTCGGCCGTGTCCAATCCCAATCCGTATAATCCATCGCTGCGCCGGCGGCGGTTCCCACCGTCCAAATATCGACCAGTTTCAATTGTGCCAGAAGGCGCGAAATGTTGGTCGCGCGCGCGACCGGAACATATTCCATCGCGCCCGCCGCCGCCTTGGCCACGGTCTCGGTCAAACCAACCGCGCGGCGTTCCGGAATAAAGATCCCGTGACCACCCGCGCACTCGACCGTGCGCATCAATGCGCCTAGGTTATGCGGATCTTCCACTCCATCCAAAACCAATCCAAGCGGCGGCTCGTCCGTTCCCACGCGTTTGGCCCAGCGTTCCAACAATTCGTCCACGTCGGTGTAGCGCGCGACGGCGATGATGGCCACGACCCCCTGGTGATTCGCGTTGGGGCCGGTGATCCGGTCGATCGCTTGGCGCGGCAACTTGCGGACGGGGACACCGGCGTTGCGGGCCGCCTCGGATATTTCGTGCAACCGATGATGGCGCGCTCCTTCGGCGATCGCTATATGTTCGAATGCGACCGCGCGGGTTTGCAATGCCTCTAATACGGGCGAGATGCCGAACAGCTTTGCCAATGCCGGGCCATCGGGCGCGTCCACTTGCCGCGGCTCCGGACGGGATTCCGGCCGTCCGTTGAACGGTGGACGCCCTGGTTCATTTTCGCGGCGCGGTCGGCTCATGTGGCAGTTTCCTTTTCCGCCGCGTTCAACAAATATCGCAGCCGCGAATAGCGCGTAAACTGAAGTTCGTTATCCGTGATCATGGCCGCGTCGGTGCTGATCTTTCCCAAGCTATGCCGTTTCCACCCCAACGCCTCGCTCTTTTGGGTTAACGGCCAGGCCAGATCCAGCGCCGTTCGGGCGCCTTGATAAGTATCATCCAAAACTGCTTCCGTCGCCTGCAACCGCATCCGCTCGACCAACGTGTTGAAATTCTGCCCGGTCGCAAACGTTTTTTCGGCCCCGAGGCAACTGAAATTAAATCCGGTCGCGGTAATGCGGCCATGCCAGCCATTGACGGCATAGACATCCAGCACCATTTCGTCGGACGTAAGCTCGCGAACATCTACCAGTTCCTTGTCTTGCCGTTTGCCCTGGCGTTCGTTGATCTCGGTACGTTTTTCACGGAACCGGCCGCGTACCAAGAGGGAAATGTCGCTCCAAGCGAATTTAACCGACTCGCCGCTGCCCGGTGTATTCAAAGAGATGGATGCATCAGTTAAATCGAGCGCCCGAACCAATTTCGGTCCTGCGGCGTGGGGCATCAGCTCTTGATCATCGATAAAGCGGGCGTTCAACCCCAGCGCCATCAGGCGCTTTACGACCAGATCGGCCTCGGTCCGGGTTGAGGTCCGCGCCAATGGCAACGGTAAACCGACTGCTAAAATATTCTTGATCTCGTCCTCGGGTTGGCGCAGGAATGAAGCGGTCCCGCGGATCTGCTCCTCGCTAGCCTCGGGTGCAT
>JBDSEC010000070.1:0-5153 GCA_039920205.1 Pyrinomonadaceae bacterium | reverse complement strand
GAAGCCCATGGTAATGGGCGACGGCGGGCGGGCCAAGCGGTTGGCACGCCCATTTCATCGGTTGCGGGTTTCTCCAAAATTACCCCGGGGTGACAGAACCACGTCCATCTTGCGCACCTCCAGTGCGCCAACTTCTTTACGTTCGATCCAGAGGCCGCGCAGAGCCTTGCCACTGGCTAAGTTCTTATAGCGTCTTCGACGCGGAAGACCATAACACTGCAACTGCAATCTGCAGACCGTGAGTCTACCTGGCCAACTAGTCCAAGGGCCAGCTTCAACTCTCACTTGCATCTTACGTAACCGGCATCGACAGACAGTCTGTCGTATATCACCGCCGCACGGTCACCACATGATCCACACTCTCTTCGAACGTATCGTCATGTGAAATGATGAAGAGCTGATCGAAATGTTGGACCTGGGCTATCTGGTTGGCTAGACGCTCGCGCCGCTCGGCATCAAGATTGGTTGTCGGTTCATCAAAAAACGCAATTCGAATATCGGACAATTGCTTAAGTAAAGCCAGCCGTACGGCCAAGGCCGCGGCCATTTGCTCGCCGCCGGAAAGATTACCAAACGGCCGTTCGTGGCCGTCCTCTTCCAACAAGACTTCGTAATCTTCGGCCCAACGCAGCGTGCGGCCGGCCTCGCCCGTGATCTCGCGAAACAATTGATTGGCTTCGATCGAAATGTTGTACAGATAGCTGCGCGCAACCAGCGGTCCGGCCTGCTTCAACGTGTCGCGGATCAGGTCGGTGACTTCAGCGAGGCGGATCAACTCGTCACGTTCGCGCAATTCATCGCTAAGCGACTCGCGGATCAGCTCCAAACGTTCAAGCTCAGCACCCAGCCTAGTCGCGCGTGATCGGGCCACCTCGGCCAAAGCGCGTTCCGCCGCCAATTGTTCGCGCGACGTATTTAGAGCGACGCGCCCGGCCGCATGGCGGTCCGCGTCGTAGGCCGTTTGGGCGTTGGCCAATGCGGTCGTGGCCGCGGCCGCTTCGCGTTCGATCCGTTCGGCGTCCTTTTGCGCATTAACTAGATCAGCTTCTCGCGCGGGCAAGGTCGCGGCCAACGGTTCGAGGGCCAAAAATTCCCGATGCGGCCCGAGGGTTTCATCACGAACTGCGGTCAAATGCTTCAACTCGGCATCCAGTTCGGAAAATTGTTTCAACTGCCCGCGCAATTCGTCGCGGGTCGTTTGATGTTGGACCAAGGTGTACGCGGCGGCAGCCCTTTCCACCAGCAGTTGTTCCTGACGGGCACCTTCCGCGCGAAGTGCCGACGCGCGCCCGCGTGGATCAGCTAAGTCCTTCAACTTGGATTCATTCGTAGAAAGCGCTGCCGAGGCCGCCGCCAAACGACCGGCTTTGGTGGCCAATTCTTCACGCGATTCCTTCAGCCTCGTCCCTTGGGCCTGCGTTTCCTCAAGCTGCAACGTCAACGGACGCAACTCGGCAAAAAGCAATGAGAGTGGGCCGGTCTTCTTCTCTTCACTTTCAATAATGATCAATCGATTTTGCGATCCGTCGATCAAGGCCGCGAGATCGATGGGGATCGCAACTAACTCTGCATCCAGGCTGGCTATCGAGACGTCGCGTTCGGCCAAAAGGGCGCGATCGCTGGTCAATTGCCGCTGCCCGGCTTCCCAACGCGTTAGCTGCTTCTCGGCCTCGCGGGCGGAGCGGACCTCGCTGGTCACGGTCTTCTGTTCAGCCGCCAATTGGGCCAATTGATCGCTGTAGTTTGCGAACTGAAGACGGAAATGGTCGTCAAGGTTTTCACCTTCATTCAAATTCAAACACTTCTGCGAAAGGATCGGGCACAGGCCATTCTTGACTTCGGCCTGCATGGCCTCGTCACGGGCCTTCATCGCGCGCAGGTTGGCCAACATTTCGGTCAGTTCGGTCTCGCGTAGCTGCAGTGCGGTCGCGGCCGCAACTTGTGCGGAAAGCTTTTCGCCAACTACAGCAACGGCTTCGTTCTCCGCGACCGCTTTCCGCAACCGGTCGGCCTCGCGCACCGCTTCGGTCCGTTGTTGGGTCAGGTGGCGGCGGCTGGTCTCAAGGTTTTGCAACCGCGCGAGTTCCGTTTCGGCCGCGCGACGTTCGGTTCGCAATTCAGCCAGGCACGCGTCTGCGCCGGCGCCGGTCTCGGCCGTCTGTATTCGCGAGCGGAGGCGGGCGAACTGTTCGCGAAGCTTATCGCGCTCGGCATCCAACTGCCGCAGAGCCGTTTCGGCGCTGGCCGCTTCCGCGCGCTGGTTACGCAACTGCTCGCGCTCGGCCTCAAGGGCGGCTTGTTCGGCGATGGCGGGCTCAAGCGCCAACGCAGCTTCGGAGGCAGTTATTGCCTGGGCCAACGCCTGTTGGATCCGCTTGACCTCTTGCGCGGCGATCGCGACCAACTTGTCGCTTTCAGCCGATTGTCGCGATAACTTGTCGCGTTCGGTCCGGCCTTGCTCCAACTGTTTCAATTGGTCCAACGCGGTCAGATGTTTCTGATGCTGATCGGCGGCGGCATCACGACGGGTTAGGGCCGCAGCGGCGTGGTCGCGCTCGGTCTGTCGTTCGAGTAGACGACGCGCGGCGTTATCGCTTTCAACCTCCAAGCGAGTTACCGAAGTGCGAGTCTCGTCCAGCCGGCGCAACACCTGATCCCATTCAGACACAGCAATGCTATTCACCTCGATCTGCTGGATCAGAAGCGTGATGGATGCGGTCAACGTAGCGAGCGATTCCCGGGCCTGCTTATGATCGGCCGCCAACTGGTCGTAACCGGCCAATTGCCCTTCTGCATGAGCGATCCGTTCGCGTACGGTCTGGATCTTGGTCTCGATCAGTTTCGCGGTATCGCCTAATCGCTCGGCTCCCTCGCGATACTCTTCGACTTTCAGCAAGCGATCGAAGGCGGTCTTGCGTGCGGTCGGCCGGTCCAGAAACGCCGCGGTGAAAGTTCCCTGCGGTACCCCGATCGCATGGCGGAACAGATCCTCGAGATCGGTGCCCGGTTCGACGCCCAGGTGCAGCCGCAATACGGCCGACACATCGTGCTTCTTCTCGGCCAACTTTGTATTGATGCCGGGATCAAACACGTTGTAACCGCCCGCGGTGTCGCGATATACGGTGTATTCGCGCTGGTCCAGGTCGCTGCGGAAGGTAACGCGGACGGTGCCCTTCTTGGCGCCGCGGCGGACAAAATCGTCCTTCTTATAATCCAGCACATCAAACAACGCCCAGGCCACGGCCTCCAAAATCGTGGTCTTGCCCGCGCCGTTCTCGCCCGTGATCGCGGTCGTACCGCGGCCAAAGTAATAGTCGGAACTAATGTGGGACTTGATGTTCTCGAGTTGTACCCGGGTGATGTGCATGGTGTTTGAGCGTTCAGTGTACCAAAACGGGAAAAGCAATTAATAATGAATAATTAATAGTTAATAATTAATAATTAAGAAAGTTTAGGCCGAGGTAACTAATGATTCCCAACCAACATACTGAGGAACGATCGATATGAGGCCGACGTCGCTGGGCCGGAGCCGTCAATGCTACTAGTTCGAACATTATTAATTATTAACTATTAATTATTAATTGTTTTGCCTCGTTTGCCCTTCCGATGATTTCGACGTTAAGGTTGAGTCAGTGAACGATCGATCAAAACCAAACACCTTCGCCCGCGAATTGGACGTGGCGACGCGGGCCGCCCTCGCCGCCGGCGCGGCCATCATGCCGCTTTACGGCAGCGGCGGCGCGGTCGAAAGCAAGCTCCACCCGGACGATCACGCGGAACCAGTCACCGCCGCCGACCGGCTGGCAAATCAAATGATCGTTGACACGCTGCGCGCTGAATTCCCCGCCGACGGGATCCTCGCCGAAGAATCTGACGACGAAACCGACCGTCTGGGTAAAGATCGTGTCTGGATGGTGGACCCCATCGACGGGACCAGCGGATTCATTGATTGCAATGGCGACTTTGCCGTTCAGATCGGCTTGACCGTGGCGGGTCAAAGCGTCCTCGGCGTAGTGTTTCAGCCCGCTACCGGTGTGATGTTTAGCGCGGTTACGGGCGGTGGTAGTTGGGTATGGCATCACGGCGGCGAACCGCTGCGCACGTTGGTCTCGACTTCTACGGATCTTCACCAAATGCGCTTGGCCGCGAGCCGTGCACACCGCAGTCCGCGCATGAACCGCGTGGTCCAACAGCTGGGTATCCGCGAAGAGGTCCAGCGCGGTTCGGTCGGCGTAAAGGTGGGTTTGATCGTCGAACGCGAGTGCGATCTGTACGTTCACTTAAGTCCGCGCACTAAGCTGTGGGACACCTGTGCACCCGAAGTGATATTGCGCGAAGCGGGCGGCCGTCTCACGGACCTGTTCGGCAAACCATTGCGCTATGACGGCGAACACATTCAAAACCGCAACGGCCTGGTCGCGACCAACGGCGTATCACACGAAATCGTCATCCGTCGGCTTTCACCACTGCTGATCGAATTCGGCCGCGGCCCGGCCGACTAGCGCCACGATTCACCGTCAACCAACGATTCATCGCTCGGCTGCCTCTAAGCGGAAATACTACTTACAAAAGGAGGTTGAATTTATGAGCACTTTTCGCCAGCTCGCGTTCGCGTTTGGTTCTGTCGTTTGCCTGGTCTTAGCGGTTAACGCGACGACTCCACCTGCATCGAAGATCGCACCTGCGGGAGTTTTCGATCTAGATAGCGATCCGATCTCGAGCTCGTCTCGCCTGGAAAAGCGCGTGGTGGTCGAGAGCGATGGGTGGAGATTGGTGGGCGAGCTAAGGATCCCCAGAGCAAGTCGACCAATGTCCGCGGTTATTTTGTTGAACAAAGCAAATGGTGATCGAAAGGTCTATGTCGAACTTGCCCAGCGATTGGCGGATCGGGGCATTGCTTCCTTACGCATTGATCTTCGCGGACACGGCGAGAGCATCAACAAAGGCAAATTCGTTCCCTTCCAAGAAAACTCAACGGATATTCTAAAGGACACCGACAAAGATATTGTCTCGGTGATCGAGTATTTAAGTTCGGTAAAAGGCATCGACGCGAAACGAATCGGTGTGGTGGGCGCCAGTTATAGCGGAGAAGAAATGGCCGTCGCGGGCCGCCAGCGTGGTTACGCCAAGGCCTATGTCGCCCTTTCACCGGG